>JAGCML010000321.1 GCA_017646485.1 Kiritimatiellia bacterium | reverse complement strand
CCGCAGGATGCGAAGCGTGCAGGACTCAGTCCTGCCTGAGGGGCGTGGGGGCGAAGCCAGCCCCCACATCTCCCCTAATCCACAGATGCGCAGTATCGTAATCCACAGGGCGAAGCCCGTAATCCACAGTACCGTTAGGTGCGTAATCCACAGGGCCGACAGGCCCGGATATATGCGCCCGAGCACGAAGTGCTGGGAAATCCACAGGGCGAAGCCCGTAATCCAGAGCGAGCGCTGATCGTAAAAAATAATAAGCACGGGCGAGCCCGTGCTTATCTTTAGTCGTAAGGGGGAGGTGACTTACTTAGCCACAACGTCCTTAACCTTCTTGGAGACGGTGAACTTCACGGTCGTCTTGGCGGGGATCTTCATAGCATCGCCGGTAGCGGGGTTACGACCCATGCGAGCCTTGCGTTCCACAACAGCGAACTTACCCAAGTCAGGGAGCGTGCAGACGCCAGCCTTCTTGGTTTCTTCAGCGACGAGAGCAACAATGGCCTTGTAGATTTCGTCAATGCAAACCTTCGTGAAACCGGTGGTCTTAGCGAGAGCGTCAACCATTTCAGCCTTGGTCATGGGCTTAACGACCTTCTTAGCGGGCTTGGTGGTCTTGGTAGCCTTGGCAGCTTTCTTAGCCATAGTGAATTAACTCCTTGTATTACGTAGTTGGTTCAACGGGACATCCGCCGAATATGCTTTTATTATGACGCTTTAATTTTCAAATTGCAAGCAGAAAATATTGAATTTTCAGGCTTTTTTGCATTTTTTCGCCTTAAAAAGCCTAAAAAATCAGGGGTTGAGCATCTCAACCCCTGATTTTCGTAGCAGATTTCACGCATTTACAATGCTTTACGGTGTATCTGGGGCCACTTCCTGCGAGGGGGAATCGGCAGATTCTGCAGGCGTTTGCTGACGCTGTGCGAGGTCGATATTGCGTTGGAAGAGATCGTCCCACTGTTGGATAATGGCGGCTTGCGACCATGTACGGCGGGCAGTTCTGGCGGCGGCGGCACCTAAGCGTTCACGGAGGTCGGCGTCATCGATGAGACGTTGCAACTGCGTTGCGTAGGCTTCGGGGCCAGCTTCAGCCAGGAGGCCATTAGCTTCATGGGTGATTAACTCATTTACGCCAGGAGAATCTTTGCAGCCGACGCACGGCAAGCCGCACCACATGGCCTCTGCCAAGGCCAAGCCAAAGCCCTCGACCTTCGAAGGAAAGGCGCAAATCCCAGCGCGCAAGAGGACGGGACGCGGGGTGAGCGTAATGCCCATAAAACGCACACGTCCTGCGATGCCGAGGGCATCGGCACGACTTTTTAGGCGCTCTTCCCACTCAGGGGTGCCGCTACCATAGAGGTGGAGGGTCCAATCTAGGGCCGAGAGGCGTGCAAAGGCCTCCAATAATTCCAAGTGATTCTTCTCTCTTGAGAAGTAGGCCACATAGACAATCGACTTCTCACGTGCATCACCTTCTGGCACTCCCTCATCAATAGGATACGCAATCCCATTGCCAATGGCGGTGACAGGTGCAGCGGTGTAAGGCCGTAAGGTCGCACAGTGAGATGGCAAGAGGACTTGACACTCTGCGGCCAAAGGCAAAAGAGCCTTCAGACGCGACGCACGCCGGAACTTATTTTTACGGAAACACTCCGGCGGGAAGACATGGAACATCACCACGACGGGCACTGACAGCGGCCCTGCCAAGAGCAAATCCACACACTCATTCGTGCCAGCCGCAACCACCACATCTGGCTTCAACCGCGCAACCATCGCCTGCAAGCGTACCGAACACACGCGCACCAAATCCCACTTCGGAAAGCAACGCGCGAGAAAGCGTTCGCCCAGTGCAGAGGAAAGCAACCACTTATTCAGCGTGCGGATAAAGGGACGCTTGGGATTAGGCAAGCAATGACAGGTCACCTCTGGCGAGAAGGTGACGGAAAAGGGTTCTTTTGCAGACTGTTTGGTGACAATATGGACCTCGTAACCAATGGCGGCCATTGCATTGGCCAAGGTCGCCGTTGCACGGTCGGCGCCACGCCCCGAACGGAAAAAATCCTTATAGATAACGAGTCTCGACATGGCTATCTCTTTATTTTGAAGCACTCAATCAACCTTGAGATGCGAACCTACCACACGAAAGAACAACAACACCCGCAGTTCTTCTAAATGAGACACGAGCTGCGGGCGAAGTCGATGTGTCTTTAAGGGAAGACAGATTGCGCCTTGTGCGCAACTGCACTGGCACGTGGTTATTTACCTAATGCCGTCGAGATACGACGCATGCGAATGGCGGTGGCGCCCTCACCTGCGGCCTTGAGTTGTTCGCCCAACTGGGTGGCATCCTTGCCAATCTTAAGCAGAATCGAGGTGCGCTCGATGGTATTGGTCAGGCCCGCAATTGTCGTATCGGTGGGGAGCGAAGAGGTGTAATCCAAGAGCGCTTTACGTTGCGCATCAATGGTCGAAAGCGTGGCCTGATAATTGCTAATGACCGCCTGCTGAGCGGCAGCCTTCCAATCCGTCCCTGGCGTGGTGGAGACCCCTTCAGCAACCTTTGCCAAAACAGCGTCACCCATCACATCGCCGGAGTTTCGCGCAATAGCGGCCTCTTGGGCTTCTTGGTAAACCGAATCATAGATGGAAGCAATCTGCGTCGAAATCTCAGCGAAACGATCCACGGCAAACGGCGCAACATCACGATCCACCGAACACTTCACCTGTTTGGGTGCCTCAGCCTTTTCAAGCCAAGCCGAGAGCGAATCTTGCGCAGGCTTAGTCACAGTTGCGGGCGCAACCACTGTAGCAGGCTCCTTAGAAGCATCTGTTGGCTTAAGATTTTGGCAACCTGTCACCACCGTTAGACCTGCGACCAACGTTACCGAGAATAAAATTGACATCCATGCATTCATTATTGGCACCTTAATAAGGGACTACTTTGCATAACTTCCATTTAAAGGATAGCACTGATTCAGATTTGTCGCAAGCGGAAAATCTCTCCTCCCCCACCCTGACTCTTTTACAACACACCCCCCTGCCAAATG
>JAGCML010000320.1 GCA_017646485.1 Kiritimatiellia bacterium | reverse complement strand
TGGATGCTCTATCCGATTGCTACGATTGGATTGCCCCTCTGCGAATTGCCGTGGATGCTCTTGTCGACCTTTATCGTCATTCGCATCTTAGATGTCATGAAACTTCCTCCAGCACGTCAAATCCAGTATCTGCCAGAAGGGTGGGGGATTGTAGCCGATGACTTCGCCTCGCAGTTGTACGCACTCGCAGTAAACTGGGGCGTGTATTGGGCAATTTTGAACTGGTGCTAAGTGTGCGCCACGGGTGGGGTTGGCCGCGCACCACCCCCCAAGGATAATCCAATCCAAAATACGGTGCATTCCATTAAATCATCTTAAGCGTATCATTTCGTGCGTTGCGTGCTAAGGGAAATATGAAAAAGACGCTTCTGCTTTGCTTGATGTTCTGTTGCTTGGGTCCATTGTTTTTAGAGGCATCGCCTTTGGAGATGACGGGACAGGCCGCTGGTGCGCGTCCAGACATTCTCTTCCTTGCGCCAAAGTTGACTGCTCCCCCGAAGGATTACTCAAAGACGCTTGCCAAAACGGCGAAGTTGGGCACTGTTTTACCTCACGCAGTGTTGACGGAGAGTGCCTTCTGCTCGATGGGGCCTGTGCCTGTTCTGATGGCAGCAGGCTATCGCGTATTGCCCATTCGGGATGTAACCAGGGAGGAGGCCGTCTCGCGCCTGAATGAAATCCTAACCTTGCGCTATCGCACGCGGTATGAAGATGGCATCCAACAGGCCCCCTTATGCGTAATCTTAAGCGAAGAAGTGACGCCAAAGGTGCTTGCTGAAACCTTGCCGACCCTGATGGATGCGGAGGCGCTCATTCTCTTAGCTCCTCAGGAAGACGCCTTGCCGTTGACGGTAGTGTGGAAAAATCGTGTTTGGCCAACGCAGTATTCGGAACAATCCATGCGTGTAGAACACTGGGTTGCCACCCTTGCTGAGATTGTGGGCTTGCCGCCCCCAGCTGAAAGTGGCGCCGTTTCGGTGTTGCCCTTGCTCACGGGCTCGGGCTACCAACGCCCCTTGGAGCAACCCCTTCTCCTGGGCCCCTCTGCTTCCGCCGCTCAGAAGGTGGCGCCTTGTACGATGGTGTGCACGTATACGCAGTTGCCAGAGCCGTGCCCATGGGTGCCGGATTTCACCGACATGAGCAATCTCAAGCCAACCGAACGTCTCTTTGTGCCTGAAAAGTTGCCCCTTTCCGAGTCTTATGTGTCGAATTTGACAACGCGGAATGGGCCGCAAGGCCTTTACATTCGCACCGTGCTTTCGGATTGGTCAATTACCTTGCCAGCGCAGGTCTCTTGTGTCATCCGCGTGAAGGGGTATCCTGTCTTTTCCGTCTGGCGTCCAGAAGAACCCGTCTCTTGGCATTTTACGCGGATGGAACCGCAGGTGGTGGAATGTTTTCTCCTCTTGCCTCCCGAAATGGATCCCATTCAGTCGCTTCCCTTTTTGTTCAAGCCAGAGGTTGACGAAGAACCCAGCGCCTCCGAGGCCACTTCCAAACCATTAACACCCTAAGCCCTGGAAGGGCGACGGTTCACAGACGGGGGTGAGCGTAGCGTGACCCCCGGTTTATTAGGCAGGCGATGGCCTGTACCGCGCGAGCTTGGCTCGCCCCGCGAAGCGGCCCTGTGGATTTCCCAGCATTTCGTGCTCGGGCGCATCTATCCGGGCCTGTCGGCCCTGTGGATTATGCACGCTGCGCGTGCTTGTCTATCTGCTATTGCCTATCTTTTTCTTGCCTATCTGGGGCTTTAGCCTTTGCCTATCTTCTTTTGCCTATCCCTTGGCAGTCCTCGCTTCTCTTGCCGATTACGCATGCTGGCGCATGCTGTAGATTACGGGCTCGCGGCGCATTTGTCGGGTTTTGTTAATTCACGGCCACGCAGGTGGTTTTAAGCCCTGGAAGGGCAATGCTTTCTGACTGGTTATTCGGTGTATACGCATTCAAGGAGCGCACGTTCCAACGCATCTAAAATTTCATAACCGCGTGTGGTGGGCGCATAGGTCGCTGTGAGGAGGCCGTGTTGGTGAAAGTCTGCGAGGATTGTTGCCCAGGCTTTAGCGTAGGGGGCTAAGCAGGGGAAGCGTTCAATACACGCCGCAACGCAAAACCCTTCGTCTAAACGCAATTGCGTCAGGGCGCGTTCAAGGGCGTCATCAAGTTCATTAAGAGGTTCTTCTGTTCCATCGCCAGCGCGTCTCATACGGCCAATGCGCGAGGCGGCACCACGGCCTAAACCCGCGTAATTGCCTCCATGCCAGGTGTTGAGGTTGTGTTGGCAACGATATCCTTCGCGTGCGTAGTTGGAGGTCTCATAGCGTTGTAAGCCCACCTCCGCTAATCGTGCGCTCGCCATTGCGATGGCATCGCAGACGCTTTCGGCGTCAGGCGGCGAAATGCCACGCTTTTCCCACATGCTCCCCTCATCAATGGAGAGCGCATAGATCGAGAGATGCGGCAAGTCTAAATCAATACACCGCGCTAAGGTCTCTTGCCAAAGGGTGTCATCCACCCCAGGAAGCCCAGCAATGAGGTCAATCCCTGTGTCTGGAATAAAGGTGCGTGCGAGTTGAACTGCTTTGAGCGCTTCTTGCGCAGTGTGCCGTCGATTGCAGAATTTCAATACTTCATCATCTAAACTCTGCACACCGATGCTCAGACGCGTCACCCCGCAGGTGGCTAAGGTTTCAAGCAGTTCTGCCGTCACTGTGCGAGGATGCAATTCCACCGTCCACTCATAGCCTTGCGCAAAGGTGAAGAGGCCCGAGGCGTTGAGCGCCTTAAACCCTGCGCTTCCAATCAGTCCAGGCGTGCCACCGCCACAGTAAAGTGTCTGCAAGGGGGCAAAGGTGAGGTTGTGTTGGCGCGCTTCGGCGAGGAGCGTATCGATATAGGCGAGTGGATCCAGTGGAGGAGGCCCGGAAACAAAGGCGCAGTATTCACATCTTCCTGTGCAGAAGGGGAAGTGGAGATAGAGGTCTTTGAGTGGATGCATAGGCCCTCACAGAAAGGAGTCGGTTGCGCATAAGACGCCTTTAGGCGGAAGGCGCACCTCACCCCTCTTGCAATTCTTTGATATTTTTCAATCCGAAGTGCTCTAAGAACGTACTCGTCGTGTCGTAAAGGAAGGGGCGACCTGGCAATTCACTGCGTCCCACCGTGCGGATGAGATTAAGTTCCAAGAGCGCACGCACCGTGTGATCGGTAGAAACACCGCGCACAGCTTCAATTTCAGCCTTGCTGACCGGTTGACGATAGGCGATAATGGCGAGGGTCTCTAAGGCAGCGCGCGAAAGACGTTGCGGTTGGTCATGCTTTAAAAGCGTGCGCACCCAGGGCGCAGCCGCAGGAACTGTGCGCAAGGAAAAACGTCCATCTTCTTCACACAGGCGAATCCCCAAATCTGCATGTGAAAGCGTTGCGCCGATATCCTCTAAATAGGTGCGCACCTCGCGTACGCCCACCTGCGCAAAGAGTGCCTCGGGTGTCTCCGCTTCTGCGCCCTCGCCACATTGTTTGAGCGCCGCACACAATTCGTCCGCAGTCATTGGGTGGTCAGCGCCAAACAACATCGCACCAATCACAGACTGCAAACTCTTCGGTGTGGGTAAAGAAAAATCGTCATTCATGGGTGACAGTATAGCAGAACTTTCCCCTTGATTGGCGAGAAGAGGAGGGCGAAAGGGGGATTTTTTCGCAAAAGAGAAGATTTTTCGCAAGAAGATGTGCGATTTAACTTGACTTTTGCGTGACAATTAAAGTATCCTTTAATCATTCATTTGCGGCAGTGTCCGCGCGAACGCGCAGGTCCCAGTGCCGAAAAACATAAGGAGTAAACAAAATGTCCATTAAGATTGGCATCAACGGTTTCGGCCGCATCGGCCGTATGGTTTTCCGCGCTGCGGTTGAAAACTTCCAGGACGTCGAAGTTGTCGGTATCAACGACCTCCTCGATCCCGATTACCTCGCTTACATGTTGAAGTATGACTCGGTTCATGGTCGCTTCGATCACGACATCTCCATCGATGGCAACACCCTCATCGTCGATGGCAAGAAGATCCGCCTCACCGCTGAAAAGGATCCTGCTCAGCTCAAGTGGGACGAAGTCGGCGCTGAAGTCGTCGTCGAATCCACCGGTCTCTTCCTCGATGACGCTTCTGCTCGCAAGCACATCGAAGCTGGCGCTAAGAAGGTTGTCATGTCCGCTCCCTCCAAGGACGGCACCCCGATGTTCGTGTACGGCGTGAACCACACCACCTACGCTGGCCAGGATATCATCTCCAACGCTTCCTGCACCACCAACTGCTTGGCTCCTATCGCTAAGGTGCTCAACGACAAGTTCGGCTTGAAGCGCGGCCTCATGACCACCATCCACGCTGCAACCGCTACCCAGAAGACGGTTGACGGTCCCTCCAAGAAGGACTGGCGCGGTGGCCGTGGTATCCTTGAAAACATGATCCCCTCTTCCACGGGTGCTGCTAAGGCTGTGGGCGTGGTGCTTCCTGAACTCAAGGGCAAGCTCACCGGTATGTCCGTCCGCGTTCCTACCTCTGACGTCTCCTTCGTTGACTTGACCTGCGAATTGGCCAAGGAAGCTACCTACGCAGAAATCTGCGCCGCTATGAAGGAAGCTGCAGAAGGCGAACTCAAGGGCGTGCTCGGCTACACCGCTGATGCAGTGGTTTCCACTGACTTCCGTGGCGAAGTTTGCACCTCCACCTTCGACGAAAAGGCTGGCATCCAGCTCGATCCTACCTTCGTCAAGGTTTGCGCATGGTACGACAATGAATGGGGTTACTCCAACAAGGTCGTCGAAATGTGCCGCGTCATCGCTAAGTAAGCGATAGCACATTTGCTAAAAAAGAGTCGATTCCTCACGGAGTCGACTCTTTTTTTGTTTTTAGAAACCACAGG
>JAGCML010000319.1 GCA_017646485.1 Kiritimatiellia bacterium | reverse complement strand
TGGCGCGTGCCTTTGCCTATCCGAAGTCAAATGCTTGGTGTCTTGCCTTCTGGCAACACGCCTTACAGACGGAATCGGGCCCCATTTACCTGGGGGGCGACTCTGCTGGCGCGCATCTTGCGTTGTGCACCTTGCCCGCTGGCATGCCTGAGAAGGCCCTCTTTATCTACGCCGTCACCACGCTGTTGCCGATTCGGGATAGCGGTTCGTGGGCCGCTTACAAGAAGGGTTGGCCCCTCTCTCCGCGGTTGATGGACTATTTTTACGATGCCTATTGCCCAGAGCAGGAGGCACGCTATGGTGCTTCGCCTTTGGAACAACTCGCCATCATCCCACCGACCTTACTCATCACTGCCGCAGATGATATCCTGGCTGACCAACAGACCGAATTTGCCCGCCGCTTTGGTGCGCAGCAAATCGTCTATGAGGGCGCAGGTCACATCTTCTTATCTCGGGCAGAGGGGGCGGCCTTCCGCCAACGCGCATTAGCGGATGCCGCTGCATTCCTTGCGTAAGGCCTGCGGATGCCGTGGCGCAAAAAGAAGAATCGAATCGAGTAAAAGCCCTATGTCTCCTCGGAAAACAAAACAGACTGCCTACACGCTTGATGATTATGAGGCGATTCATAAGGCTTTAGCGCAAGCTTACACAGAGGTGCAGGCACCGATTATGGATCTCATCGCGGCGCAGACGCACGATCCGTATCGCATTTTGGTTGGTACCATTCTCTCTGCTCGCACCAAGGATCAAACGACCGCAGCGGCTTTGGAGCGCCTCTTCCCCGTGGCGCCTGATATGGAGGCCCTCGGGAAACTGACGGTGGCGGAACTCGAAAAGCTCATTTTCCCTGTGGGGTTCTATCACACCAAGGCGGCCCATCTGGCGGAATTGCCTCGTGCTGTCGCCGAACGCTTCGGTGGTGTCATCCCTCATACGGTGGAAGAACTCGTGGAATTGCCTGGCGTGGGACGCAAAACCGCGAATTTGGTGGTCTCATTGGCCTTTAATCTGCCGGCGATTTGCGTTGATACCCATGTGCATCGCATCAATAATCGCTTGGGCATTGTGAAGACAAAGACACCGTTGGAGACCGAAATGGCCCTGAGAAAATGCTTGCCCCAACACCTCTGGAGCGCGTGGAACATGGTCTTTGTCTCCTTTGGTCAGACGCGTTGCCGCCCGATTGGGCCCAAGTGCGCAGGATGTCCCATCGCGCAGTATTGCAAAGAGGTGCGCAAATGAAATCGACTTTACCCCGCGTAGCGCTCTTTGATGTGGATGGAACGCTCTTCAATACTGAGCACCTTTGGTCTGAAGCACTCTCATTGGTCTTTGAAGAACTCGGCCATCGTCAGTCCACCGAACGCCTCATGGCGTTGACCTATGGCCTCGCTTGGCCAGATGCTTACGCAGCTTTGCGTCGCACCTATCCCGAAGTCTTGGCAGAGTTGTCGGCAAACCAACTCGGCCACCGACTCTGTGTGTGTTTTGATCGGCTCTTTCAATTGGCTCCCCCTGTGATTGAAAGTAGCGTTGCGCTCTTGCGTCGTTTGAATGAGGCGGGCGTAAAGTGCGCCTATGTGTCGGGCAGTCCGCGCCGAACGATCGAGACCAATCTGGCGCGTTGCGGCATGACTCACCTCTTGGATGCCGCATGTTCCGTGCCTTCGGATGATATGCCACGTGGTAAACCCTTCCCAGATGGTTATCTCCTTGCCTTGGAACGGTGCGGGGTGTCGGCAGCGGAGGCGGTTGCATTTGAGGATTCTCGCGTGGGTTCCACCGCAGCCTTGGCCGCAGGCATCACGCGAACCTTTGTTTGCCCTCCGCCAGGAGCGCCTGCTCAGAGTTATCCGCCCGCCGCAATTCGCGTGAATGCCTGGGACGAACTCTTCAATCCGCCCACGGTTGCGACACCTTGAAGGACGCGAAGACCGCATTGCTCAATTTTCAGTTCACCCTCTTTTTAACTCTCACAATCCGACAAGAAAGCGATACACGATGTTTTATCTCATCAGCGAATGGTTATGTTCATTCTGGGGCCCCTTCCGCCTTTTACACTC
>JAGCML010000318.1 GCA_017646485.1 Kiritimatiellia bacterium | reverse complement strand
CCAGAGTAAGAGACATTACCGACGATGAAACAAAGAAGTCGCTCGATGATGCTGGCAAGGAAATGAAGCCCCTCTTGGAGGCGATCACGAAGCAACTCGAAGCCACCGTGAAGGAAGTGCGCCTCACGGCTCGTCTCACCGATTCGCCGTGTTGCCTTGTCCAGGATCCCACAGCCCTGAATCCCACCATGCGCCGCATGATGGAAGCCATGGGTCAGACCGTGCCCGAAGATAAGCGTATTCTTGAATTGAATCCGGAGCACGCCCTTATCAAGGCCCTCGCCGCTGAAACCGACGAAACCCAACGCTCCAACACGGTCGAATTGCTCTATGGTCAGGCTTGCCTTGCCGAAGGCACCCTCCCGCCTGACCCTGCTCGTTTCAACCGCTTAGTGGCGGATTTGATGTCTCAAAAGTAATCTCACCCCATCTCTCGCTATGGCCTACGAAGTTCTTGCGCGCAAGTGGCGACCGAAGACGTTTGATGACGTCGTCGGTCAGGACCACGTTACCCGCACCTTAGCCCATGCCATTCAGCAAGACCGCATCGCCCACGCCTATCTCTTCATTGGACCACGAGGCATTGGTAAAACCACGCTCTCGCGTATCTTCGCAATGGCACTCAATTGCGAAAAGGGCCCAACGATGCAACCGTGCGGCGTTTGCGCCAATTGCAAAGGGATTGCCACCGGCATGGACATGGATGTGGTCGAACTCGACGCCGCGTCTAACAACAAAGTGGAAGATATCCACGGCGTGTTAGACCAAGTGCAGTTCGCCCCAACCCACAGTCGCTTCAAAATCTTTATCCTCGACGAAGTGCACATGCTCAGTAAAGCCGCTTTCAATGCGCTCTTGAAGACATTGGAAGAACCGCCAGCCTACGTGAAGTTTATCTTCGCTACGACGGAAGGCGATAAGGTTTTGCCAACCATTATTAGCCGTTGCCAACGCTTTGACCTCCGTCGCATCTCCACCGGTGACATCGTTCGTCGTCTGCGCTTCATCTGCAATGCCGAGAACATCACCATCACCGACGACGCCCTCCTCGCAATTGCGCGTGGTTCGAATGGGGGTCTGCGCGATGCGCTCTCCGCATTAGACCAGTTGATTGCATTTAAGGGCAACAACCTCACGGAAGAGGACGTGCTCTCGGTCTTCGGGTTAATCTCTCGTAGCGCACTTGAAGACCTCGCAGGCAACATCCTCAACGGCGAAATTCCTGCCATCTTAAAGGCCATTGATGCCTTTGAATCCTCTGGCAAGGATATGCGTCGCTTCACGGCAGAACTCCTCTGGCACTTCCGCAATCTCCTTGTCTTCCAACAGGCTGGTGCGGAACTCGCCAAGCAGGATGTCACCGCTGAACAGCTCGCTGTACTGGAGACGCAAGCCCGCTTGGCAACCCCACAGCGCATTGTGGAAATCTCAAGCCAACTCTCCGACATGGAAGCACGCTTGCGTTCTGCACTCTCTGTTCGAACGCTCGTTGAAATGACTCTGATTCGTTGCGCACGTGCAGCGAAAACCGTCTCGCTCGACGAGGTGCTCAAACGCCTTTCAGCCCTGAAAGACTCCGTGATCCGACGCTTGGCGGCTGCCACTCCGCAAGGTTTGGCAGCCGCCCCCGCGGCGCAAACAAGCGCCGCACCCCTGGCGTCTGCGCCTCAATCCGTGGCGCCGGCACCAGTTCCCCAACAGTCGGCCACGCCTCCGATGCCACAATTCCAAGTGGAAGAGGACCTCGAACCAGTGGATGACGATGAGGGTTACGCACCTTGCGAAGAGCCCTCTTATCAACCCAACACTTCTCTGCCAGTGCCCCCGCCCACAAGCATTGAGCAATTAACGAACTCAGATGGGCAATATATCGATGAAATCGTGAATCATGCCCTCTCCCTTTTTGGCGGCAGAATTCTCGTTTAATCTCACATTTTGAAAGGAACACTCACAATGGGTATGCTCGATCAAGTTAAGCAAGCTGTACAGATGCGTAAAGAAGCCAAGAAGGTACAGGCTGAAATCAATCAAATCTCCTACACCCACAGCAATGGCGGTATCACGGTTACCGTGAAGGGCGACTTCACCGTCACGCAATTCAAAATCACCGAAGAGGCCCTCGCAGAGGTAAAGGCTGGTAAAACCGACCGCTTCGAAACCATGTTGAAGACCGTCTTTAACGCCGCCATCAACAATGTCAAGCAGCAGACCCAGCAGGCCATGCAGCAGATGATGAAAGATGGCAATTTGACCTTCGGTCGTTAATCAACCATTCTGTTCACCATGCTTCCTGCGCTTGATAATCTTATCCACGCACTCTCAAAACTTCCTGGCTTCGGCAAGCGAAGTGCTGAGCGTGCTGCGCTTGCCTTAGTCAGACGCCCCGAGACGCTATTGGATACCTTAGCGCAAGCGCTTCAGGAGGCGCGTGAACAAATCTGCATTTGCACGCAGTGCGGTGCCTTCACGGAGCATGACGCAGACCCCTGCCCGCTCTGTACGCGAACCGACCGCAATGATCACCAAATCTGCGTGGTTGAAGACCCGGCAGATATTTACACGATTGAAGCGGCGGGCGCCTTTAGAGGACGGTATCACGTCTTGGCAGGAAAACTCTCCCCTGGCAGACAGACCGGCACCAGCGAATTGCGAATCGCAGCGCTCATTCATCGCGTTCGGAGTGAGGGCGTTAAAGAAGTCTTGCTCGCACTTTCCACAGACTTAGATGGCGATGCGACGGCTTCCTACATCGCTGAAAAACTGCGAGATGACAAGGTGACCCTCACGCGTTTGGCCTTTGGGTTGCCCTGCGGTTCTGGAATTGCCTACGCAGATTCCCTCACCTTAAAACGCGCGATTCAGGGACGTCAACGCGTAACTGATGTGGAGGAAGAAGGATGATTTTATCCGGTGCTTATAGCCTTTTACCTGATGACTGGACGCAATTTTGCAAAGCGGCCGGCTTTCCAGCCTTCCGTGCAAAGCAAATCTTACAAGGTCTCTACAAGGATCGCATCGCCGACTGGTCTGAACTAACCACCCTCCCGGGCGCAATGCGTGAGAAACTTGCCGAGGAAGCGCCCTTAACTGCCCTCAAAGAGGTGGCTCGTACGCCTTCTGGCGCAGATGGAGTGACCAAATTCCTCCTTGAAGCAGCTGATGGCGAACGCATAGAGACGGTCTGGATTCCTGCCGATGGACGCGTCACGCAATGTATCTCTTCGCAAGTGGGATGCGACATGCACTGCGCCTTTTGCGCCAGTGGTCAATTAGGCTGTGTGCGTTCACTAACCGCAGCTGAAATCGTTGCTGAGGTGATGGTGCTTTCACGTGCAGCGGGACAGTACCCGAATAACATCGTTGTCATGGGGATGGGCGAACCCTTCATGAACTATGATGAAGTGCTTCGCGCCCTTCGTATCCTCAATTGTCAGCAAGGGATCAATATCGGTGCGCGTCACATCACGCTCTCCACGTGTGGCATTGTGCCTGGCATTGAACGTTTAGCGCAGGAGGGCGTACAGTTCGAACTCTCCGTTTCGCTTCACGCCCCCAATGATACGCTCCGTTCTCAGTTGATGCCAGTCAATCGTCGGTGGAAAATTCACGAACTCTTAACCGCTTGTGATG
>JAGCML010000317.1 GCA_017646485.1 Kiritimatiellia bacterium | reverse complement strand
GAAGAAGAAGGCCAGGGGCCAAAGGAGGAGTTGAAGCCCCATTTCGCCGAGGAATTGACGCAGGGCGCCTGTCACAATCCATTGCCCTAAAGCGCCACCGGCATTCGGACGGAGGTTGAGTTGGGCCAACAGTGGACTGCTGGCGCCATCATCGCCACAGAAGGCCTGGAAGAGGCAGGCTAAGGTGATGTAGAGGCCAAAAATCCAAATCACGCGTAAACGGAAGTAGTGCACACGGCCATGCATCATGAAGCAGGACGTGAGCATCAGGAGGGGCAATGCAAAGTAACGATAGGCCAAGCCTGCAAAACCATACCCAAAGAAGGTGAGCCATGCGCCCAATATGCCGATGCGATTCATCGGCACACCCGCAGGCGGTGAGGGCGGATTGTGCAACCAGCTAATATCGCGCCAGTCGTAGGAGATTAGGGCCAAGAAGAGGATAATGGTCAACACCATCAACGTTGCGCCCCAAATGCGACGCGACCGCACGTTGACCGTGCTATTGATCTCTTCCTGTTCGTTTGTACGAGGGCGAGCGTTTGTTTTTGCTTGCGAGGATCGAGCCATAGGGATTGTTTAACTCTCCGTTATGAGCGAGAACTTGATGAGTTTCGCTCTCCGTAAAATTTGAATGACGTCCATAATGCGCCCATAGGTTTGCGTTTCATCACCGCGGATGTGTGCCACCACGTCTTTGTTTTGCGTGACGGCAGCTTGGGCGCGGGTGAGGAGTTCGTCGTCGGTGACACGCTCTTTCCCCACATACACTTGGCCTTCGGCTGTGACGCTCACCGTGAAGGGATCCGTATTGGGGAGAGGGTCTCCAGAGGCCTTGGGCAACCGCAGATTGACGCCATTCTGCAGTGCAGGGAAGGTGATGATGAAGGCAATCAAAAGCAGAAAGGTCATGTCCAAGATTGGCGTCATGTCAATCTGGCCATTGATTTGGCGGGGTTTCCTTTTTCTGCGAGAGAGCCGTGTCCGAAGCATATCAACGTTCCTCAAGATAGTGCAGACGCAGTTTGCCTAAGAGGTCTTCGCCGAAGCCTTCGAGGTCAACGCTTGCCGATTCCAGGCGGCCTTGCAGGAGGTTGTAGCCAATCGTGGAGGGAATTGCGACGACCAAGCCGACCACTGTCGTGAGCAATGCTGAGGAGATGCCCGGGGCTAATTCCGCAATGTCAGCACTACCACAGGCGGCCATGGCTTGGAAGGCGCCCATCACGCCCCAAACGGTGCCGAAGAGGCCCATCAAGGGAGCCGAACTGGTGAAGATGGCAATCCAGGTCATGCCAGAGCCACCCAAGTTCACACACTCTTCTTCCACGGTGTGGGCGCAAACAGATTCCACTAAGTCCATTTGTTTGCGTGTCAGGCTAAGGCTGTAGGTGGGGTCGATACTCATGCGCTGGCGTTGTTCAATCGACACCAGGGAGGCAAGGCGTTCGCAACTTCTTACGTAGACTTTCCCCATCGGGGCATCGGTGAGTTCGTAGAGTTTGTCTGCGTGGTCAACGAAGATTTCCAGCGGGTCGTTCTTCTTCACGAAGGT
>JAGCML010000316.1 GCA_017646485.1 Kiritimatiellia bacterium | reverse complement strand
GCATGCCACCGCATCATAGTAGGCATCGTGCGCATCGCGTCCAGGAACGATTTGACGCAATTGAGCTTCAAGTCCCAACGCAGGAATAATATTTTCAAGCGCAAAGTTGGGAAGGGTGGGGTAGACTTTTCGCGTAAGGCGGAGCGTATCTAACCAATAGGGATAACGCGTCATCGGGGCCAATCGCGCCAAGACATTGCGTTCGGTGGCGGCATTATGTGCCACAGGCACTGTGGTGGATAACGCCTTATGGAGTGCAGGCCAGACCGTCATTGCTTCTGGTGCTTGTGCAATTTCAGCGCGTAAAACAGCGTGTTGGCCTGGGGCATTGCCCGAAAAGCGATGAGTCATTGGAACGCGTAGGAGCGTGTCGAATTCGCCTTCGCCATGAATGAGGCCACGCTGGGTTGCGCGCACGGCGCCGAGTTGCCATGGTAGGCACTCAAAACCTTTCACCGTGCCGGTCGTTTCAAAGTCCAGCACGGTGAAAGTGAGTTCCGAAAGCGGTGCTTCGGGAGAGATAAACATTCGGATAGGTTCCGTCGGCTATCGCCAAGCGACCTTAGTTGAGGTCTGCTTCAGGGATACGCACGAAGTAGTGGAAGTCCGAAGTGCCTTCGTAGATGATGCCGATCGAGTTGCCATCCACGGGGCAGGTGGAGGAGTAACCAGCGCAATTGCGAGGATCATAGACCAACTTGCGCGGCCAGGTCTTGCCACCATCTTCCGATACGCGGAGGGTCATGGTGTTGCGGCCGCCCGAGTTGGGGTTGGAGAAGTAGAGCTTGCCATTGAGCATCAAGTAAGCTGCCTGGCAGAGGTTGCCGGGCTGGCGAAGGGGTTCGGTTTCAACCTTTTCCCATGTTTCACCGAGGTCGGTGGTGCGAGCGGTGATACGTGTAGCTGGGCCGCCGCCTTCACGGGTGTTGAGCAAGAGCGAACCGTCGGGCAATTCAGCCACGGTCGATTCCGAACCACCCCACGGCATGGCCTTGGAACTGGTCCAGGTCTTACCATGATCCTTGGAGTAAACCAACACGCCATGGTGCGGTGCGCCACCCTTGTTGCCCCAAATCTGTGCAGGGAAGACCAAGGTGCCGTCCTTCATTGCGATACCTGCGCCAGGGCCCTGGAAGAGGAGACCCCATTCGGTCGTGTCAGCATCGCCAAGGCGCTTAACAGCTTCGGTGATATTGATTGGCTCAGACCAGGTCTTGCCATCGTCGTCAGAGTAGGCGAGGATGAATTGACCGCAGTTGTCAGGGCTGATCGAACCCTTCACCGAGCTCCAAATGGGGTGGCCGCTCTTCGGTGCACGCAAGGCGGCAATCCAGAGGCGCTTCGTCACGGGGTCAAAGAGGATTGCGGGGTCACCGATACCGCTGCCACCAGGCAAATTCTTGTAATCAATAGCTGTCGTGATGGGAGACCAGGTGGCACCCTTATCCTTTGAGATGCTCACACCCACAGTGATGTCTGCAGGAAGGTCACCCGCATGGTGGAAGCGGTTGTCAAAGACTGCAACGAGTGCGCCCGTATCGGTTTCGACGATGCCTGGGATACGGAAATTCTTCGACTTACGATTCGCATCGGTGATGAGTTGGTTCGGACGCGTCACGACGCTACCAATGCGCACGGGGACACCTTCAATGTAAATCTTACGGCTCAAATCCGCTGTGGCTGGTACTTCCGCATAAACCGTATAGGTCGAGAGACCCTGACGCACAGGCACATTGAAAGAAACCGTATCGCCATTACGCACACCCTTTGTCTGGCCCAAACGTAAGGTCGTCAAATCATTGAGCGCAGTCCCTGCGATATTAACAATGACATTATCTACGGCCGCAGTCTTGTCAGACTGCATCTCTAACGTGCCGATAGAGAAGGTCTTATTGCAGAGTTCGCCATGATTGAGATCGATAAAAGCCGGTACACCTGTTGGCTTAAACACAGCATCAGACGTGACTGCCTGTACGGAAATCGCAAGCAAAAGTGCTGCGAATGCGGTAATCTGCTTCATGCTAAGGATTCCTTTCGATTAAAACACTAATTAATAGTGTAACATACTCAACGGCAGAAGGCATAGTAGGAAAACGATTAAACCGCAGATTGCGTTGCCTCAAATACATGGGGGTGCGGCTGAGCCGCTGTGGATTTCCCCGCCCTGCGGGCTCGGGCGCATCTATCCGGGCCTACGGCCCTGTGGATTACGCACCTATCGGTGCTGTGGATTACGATGCTGCGCATCTGTGGATTTCCCAGCACGTTGTGCTCGGGCGCATATATCCGCACCTGTCGGTGCTGTGGATTAGCCGCTTCGCGGGGCGAGCCGAGCTCGCTCGGTACAGGCTATCGCCTGCCTAATGAACCGGGGCTACGCTCGTTTCACTCGCTTACCCCCGTCTGTAAACTGTCGCCCTTATTTCCTGCGCTCTGCGAGCGAGGGCGCATTTGCAGGGCGTCTGTGCGGCGAAGAGGGTGGGACACATGGGACTGTCGCCGATGGGACAAAGGGACACACTGGCAGTCCTTTGTACACGTCGTACAACCGCGCACGCTGGCGGAGCACGGATATGTGCCCGTGCAACGCAGCGAGCAAGACTGTGCGACTCGTGGAAAT
>JAGCML010000315.1 GCA_017646485.1 Kiritimatiellia bacterium | reverse complement strand
GCCTTCACGGCTTCAGCGAGCGAGGTGAGGGGTTGAACCGCAGGGGTTGTGTTGAAATTAATTTCCATAACCGTACTCCTTAACGATTAAAGGTGCTTACACACGAAAGGGTTTCATCATTGTAGCGAATTTCCGACGGCGATTCTCGCCATCCACACGCGCATCGGCCGACTCGGGCAATCGGATTGCAGCCGAAGCCTCCGTCTCACGCGCTTCTGTCGGGGCCAAGGGGGTCAAGCCACGGCGTTCGAGTTCCGCATTGACCGCAGCGAGCTGTTCCTTGGAGAAGCGCATCTTCATCACCTCTTCGCGCGTCGTTCCACTTTCCTCTAACAAGCGATCGGTCTCTGCAAAGCGCAACTTCACCGTTTCAATCATACGTTTGGATTCCGTGATTGTCTTGCGCACTTTTGCCAAATAAGCCTCTGTCTCTGCGTCCATGGTGGCACCTCTGTATATTAAACAAAGTTGGGCATTTCAGGCGGCTGAAAATCAAATGCCTTCATCATCAACTGCCCCAAATCATCATCGCGACGCAAATCTACATCCTGCGCCTCATCCAATGCAGCAAGGGGAGAAGCCGATGCGGTCGTCACCTTCAGCGCGGAATCTGAAAAACGCATGGGTTGCGCCGAGTCCATCTTCGCAACGTCCCCCTTCACTGGCTGTTCAAAGCCCGTGCCATCTAAGCGTCTTGCGCTCATTGAAGTCTTTAAATCCACATTCATTAGCGTCTTCCTTTGCCCTCTTTACACTTACCAACAGAAAAAGGTTACAACTTTTTTTCACTTTTTTCAATTTTTTATTTTATTTCTTTGCATACCTTATGAAGCGAGCGTTCAAAAGTACGGCTTTTACTCATCCTATCTATGCCTTTTATACCAACTTTTCCCAAAAACTGTTTGCTTTGAAAAAGAATAAAGTTTTTTGAGAAATACATGGGAAAAAGCTTAAACGCAATGCCATCACGCCACCAATGCGCTATAATATCACTTAGTATTTAAGACATACCCTTGCGTAAAGGCTTATACACGCAGATGATGACGATTGAAGAACGCTACCGCACCCTTGCGCCACGATTAACCAATTGGTTGATCGCTTCGGGTTCTTCCCATGCACAAGCATGTGATCTCACCCAAGAGACCTTTTTAAAACTCTGGAACATGCGCGACACGCTTCACGATGATGATGCGTCGGTAACCAATCTCGTCTTCACCATTGCACGCAACCTTCGCAAGAATCAAATTCGCGATAATCAGCGCATCGTCTACACTGACCAAGCCCTCCCTGAGGAGACTGTTGAGGCGCCCCACCCTACATCATCAACGGATCGAGACTACCTTCGTCAGCGGATTCAAGTAGCGTTGGACCAACTTCCTCCACTCTTGCGTGAGGCATACACACTCTTCCAAGTCGCAGAGCTCTCTATTGCGGAAATTGCACGTGAAACAAATGCCACTGAAAGCTTAGTGAAGGTACGCATCCATCGTGCTAAAAACAAACTCCGCGAATTCCTCTCCGACCTCAACGTCTAAAGTGTTCGTCAGCAGGGCGCATTACAATTCATTCAATCGGTTGATTAGAGTGCGATTTCATCCAATTCGCGTTCTTCACGACGGGCCTGTTCGAGGCGTTTGACCCATTTCAGTACTTCAGCCACAGGTTCAACCAATTCGGGCGGGATGTAGTCTTCGACTTTACCCAAGGCATAGAGTCGGCGTGCAAGAGAGACATCTTCCATAATTGGAATCCCCTCCTCAACCGCTGTTTCACGAATAATTTTTGCGATACGATCGGCACCCGCCACAACAATCTTCGGCAGAGGAGCCTCTTCCGCACGGTAGCGAATACCGATAGCCAAGTGAGTCGGGTTCGTCACCACCACATCTGCTTCACGCGTCGCTTTCGCAGGTTCGGGACCATTGAGAATTTCATCGCGGAATTGACGTTGCGCCTGTTTAATCTCGGAGGAACCTTCCATTTCCTTGTATTCGCGTTTAACCTCGTCTTTGGTCATCATCATCTGTTTAGTGTAGTCGCGCCCTTGGAAGATGCGATCTACAACCGCAATGACCACATAACCAAACACAGTGTAACAGGCCAAACGTTTCAACATGAGAGAGACGCAAGGAAAGATATCATCAATCGTACCGTAACACATCGTGAGGAGTTCTGGCACAGAGGCCCAGATAATCTTCCACACGAGATAGCCCAAGAAGACAACCTTGACAATATTTTTGAGAAACTCAAAGAGGTTGCGCTTAGCAAAGATACGCTTAAACCCTTCTACCACATTCAATTTATTCATGTCTGGCTTTAGGGGTTCAAAGGTAAAGAGGAAGCCCACCTGCGCGGTATTGGCAATAATGCCGACAACGGCGGCACAGGCCACAAAGATAAAGGAGTGTTTACAAATTATCACGAGGGCGAGTTTGCCCACTTCACGTGGCGCCATTACGGAGGGTTCGTTAATGATTGTGGCAATATAGGACATTAAATTGGAAAAATCATCTACCAACATAATCCCCAAGACTGCGCAGAGGCAGAAGCCCACAATGAGAATGGCGGTTGAGACAATGTCTTTAGAGGAACACACCTGCCCTTTATTGCGCGCATCACGCAACTTCTTTGGGGTCGGCATCTCGGTCTTTTCGCCACTCTGCTCCGCCATTAATCCCCCTCCTGAAGGATCCCCATTGCAGGATGAAGGATCTCTGTTTCCTTGGTATACATCAACATATCCATAATGAACGGGAGATAGATGATGAGCAGCGCAATACCAAGGGCGGACTTAATCGGCATTGACAAAAAGAAGACGTTGAGTTGAGGTGCGGTGCGATTAACAAGACCCAATCCCAACGTTGCCAAAAACATTACAATAATAATAGGAGCCGAAATCACCAAGGTCACACGCAACATCTCATCCATCGTAAAGAGAATGTTGGTCGCTGCATCTGCGGTCATTTCCACCCCTACCGTGAAGACTGGCCAAATCTCAAAGCTTTTATAGAGTGCGCCCAAGAGAAGTAAGACAGCTCCGCTCACAAAGAAGAGTGTAGAGGCGATTTGCGTAAAGAAGACACCAAAAGTTGAGACCTGCGTACCGCTTAAAGGAGAGTAGACTTCACCCATCGTTGCGCCGCGTTGGTTATCAATAAAATTACCGACATTCTCAACAATCCAAAAGGGAACAGCAGAAAAGAAGCCGATGAGAAAACCAATAAAGGCCTCTTTGAGTGCCACCAGTGAAAACATCCACAGATTCGGTTCGCCTGGCGGCATCGTTTCACGAATCATGGGAATCACAAGGAAGGCAAGTGCTAAAATCGCCGCACGGCGCGCAATCCCAGGAATCATGGAATCCGCTAAAGCTGGACAAATCGCAAAAGCACCACCAATGCGCGCCATTGCAATGACGGCCGCAAGAATCCATTGATGGAACTCAAGGTAATGCATTTAGTGTCCGAGGAGCGGGAATTTATTAAAAATCTCTTGCGTATACAAGAGGATTTCGCCCCCCATCCACGAGCTCGCTGCCATGATGGTCAAGGCAATTGCGATTAACTTCACCGCGAATCCCAGGGTCTGTTCTTGCACTTGTGTAAGGGCTTGTAAGAGCGATACAAGCAAGCCAATCACCGTTGCCACAATAATTGGAATTAGCGAGAGACGAAGCACAAGAATCAAACACGTCTGCGCATAATCAAGAAGTTGGGCTTGGTTCATTAGATGTACCCCCTGATCAAACCTTGAATGAGCAAGGTCCACCCATTCACCATGACAAAGAGCAAGAGTTTAAAAGGCAATGAAATGGTCACGGGTGAAACCATCATCATGCCCATGGCGAGCAAGATGTTGGAGACGATAATGTCAATGGCAATAAAGGGCAAATAGATCAAAAAGCCGATTTGGAAGGCTTTCGAGAGTTCTGAAACACAAAAGCTTGGGATTAAAATGTGAAAACTCTCAGGATCCACCTTTGCCGTCTCCTCATCGGGCTTCGCCCAGAGACGTTCGGCGGTCGAGACAAAGAAGGCGCGTTCGCGATCATTCGTCTGGCGAACCAACCACTGGCGGAAGGGTTCGGCAGATTTCAGGGCGAGGTCGGTGTTGTATTCAACCGCCGGCACATTCTCTTCTTTGTAGCGATGGTAATTATCCCAACTCTCCCCCACCACAGGTGCCATAATGTAAAAGGTAAGAATGAGAGCGAGTGCATTGACCACCGTGTTTGGCGGTATCGACTGAATACCTAATGCGTTGCGCACAAGGCTAACCACCACCACAATCTTCAAATAACTTGTGGCCACCATGGCGACAAACGCCACCAGCGAAAGCCCGACCAGTAAGGCAATTAAGGCAAACGGGTCTGTTTGAAACATTAAAGCACCTCCTCAATCTCAAAGGCCATTTGATTGCAGAGTTGCGCAAGACGACCACGAGCAACCACACGATCACCCACCGCCAAGTCCAAAGCCGTTGGACGCGGGCACGCAGGCAAGCGTTGATCGGCGAAGGCGGCAAAGGAGATGGACGTTTCCGTTGGGGCCACCACACGGCAACGCATATCCGCAGGTAGGTCGCAAGCCCATTCGCCGAACGTTGCGCTCGCTAATTCAGGCAAAAGTAAATAATCGCCAGCAGCTAAGCTACCCAACGCCGTTTCAGACAAATCAAAGGCGGCATAAACCGCACGTGCCGGACGCGTCAAGTCACGGAGCGAGGAATGACTGGTATCTAAGAAGCGTAATTGCCCAAAGGTACGCACCATGGAGGGTTTAACATCCAAGACAAAGGTTGCGCGAATCACACCATCCGTTGCCCCAATCACATCAAAGGCGACTGCGCTTGCCCGTTTGGCAGGATCATCCAAACCCAAGACGCTCACCTGACGACGCACCACATTTTCAATCAACTGCAAGAGTTCGCCGCACTCCTTTTCGACAAGTGCCAAGAGTAAGGCATCTGGCAAATGCCCCTTTTCGGTCCACAGTTGATGAAGGTCGGGGAAACGTTCGCGATTGGCTAATCCGAGGAAGTGTTCGTCATCGTCCAACTTAATTGCCAAGCCAATCACATCACGAGGTTTGGCTGCGGAGCGACACAGGAAGCAACGTTCGTCCCCCCACTGGCAAGGCATCACCCATGCAGGATGGGCAAAAATTTCCTCT
>JAGCML010000314.1 GCA_017646485.1 Kiritimatiellia bacterium | reverse complement strand
CGAACAAAGACTCGAGTGGTGTGACTGTCAGTGCAGGCGAAGGACAAACAGGGGTGCGCAGAAGCATACGCAGGACAAACAGGGGTGCGTGTTTAGCAGGGGCCGCGCTGACGGCTCCCTCTAATCCACGTCTTTATCTACCGACTCGAGAATCGCGCTAAGAGTCACGCCGTAATCCTCGAGATCATCGGACAAATCCTCGTCCTCACCCTTTTTTGACTTATAATCAAGGAATTTCTCTTCCTCTTCAATATCCACCCAACAGCGTTCAGGGTGAGGCACGAGTTTCAAACTCACTTCCAATCCAGTAGCATCGGGAAAATCCACGCCATCCGAGACATTCACATCAAAGGGTCCCTCGACCACTTTATGCGGTGCTCGCGCCTCAACAAAGATGTAAGCACTTGCGTCTTTAGGGTATGCCTCGCCTTCTGCTTGCGGCTCCTTCTTTTTACGCAAGAATACAGGCGTAATCTCACTTGCTTCAAGCACCGAAAGGAGTTCTGGTAAAAACTCAAATTCCTCTTCAACCCACGCATACAGAGCCTCCTGCGCCTTTGCAATGCGGGCTAATTTCTCCAAATAATACCTGTCATAATGACAGCTGCGCTGATATGCGTCATTAATCATATCTCGGCGAAAAAGAGAGCGCCAATCGTGGCATCCCTTCCAATTACCACTATGAATCGCATTGACTAAGTCTTTTCGCTTATTGTTGTAATTGCCTCGGCTGGTAGCATAGAATGCTTTCATTGCAGCGCTTGGCTCAGACCACGGATCAATGACCCCAATCGCATGTAACGCTGGTGGCGCATCATGTAGAGACAAATTAATGAGTCGCCTCGCCCTGCGACGTGGTGTACTCTGATTTGTATCATTCACAGGTTCAAGGTTGCTCTCATCCATAATACCTCCCTTTCAAAAAAAGCCATGCTTTCTTCGTGCAATTGATTAAAATTGCTCGTAATGCATTTAAAGTGCCAAAAAAAGTTTCGCGTTGTCAACTCCTCACCACTCCAGCCTCACGCGCACGCGGTTTATAAATTGGATGCCTAAAATTTTTGCTTTTCAATGCAAGACCGCCCCCTATTTTGTTTTTTTCGCGCACTTTTAGCGCTTTTTAAGGCTTCAAAGAGAGTGTCATCTAATTTTTTACCACTCATAAAAATAACACACTGAATTACAAACACTTATACCTCATCAACCCCTATGCGAAGAGACCACATGAAAAGGTGCAAAAACATTCATTTTCTCCTTTTTCTTTCGAGAGGAGCCCCTCAACCTCCCACGACAAAAAAACACCTTTTCCCACCACTAAAAATGCACGCTTCCCAAGAGATTATTTCACCGTTTTTTCAAAGAAAAGAGTGCATTTTATCTGCTCCAATTATCCCCTATCCACACAGAAAAAAGCGTCTTTTTAGCAGAGAAAAACAATCTCAAAAGGAAACTTTTTTACAAATCTTTCATTTTTTGATTGACTTTTCGTTTTTAGGTTTGATATAGTATCAATCGTTTTATGGCGAAAGTAGCTCAGTTGGTAGAGCCCCAGATTGTGGATCTGGTTGTCGCGGGATCGTGCCCCGTCTTTCGCCCCAGCTTAACCTCCTTGCTTAGCAGGGAGGTTTTTTATTTTCCTCAGACACTCATTTGCCCTCCAGCGTATCCCAACAAGCGCACCGTAAAGGCAATCACAACAACACATCAGGGTCTCCTCATTTAACAAACCCATATTGGAATTTCAATGGGTTATCCACTACACTCGCCTCCATTTCAACCACATTCACCTCCACCACACCCACCTAAAACCCCTTCTGGCGTGAACGAAGGAGATTTCCCATTACTGCCCACCACATACTCCCCCTCTCAAACGAAATTCCACCTCCCCTAAGCACTTTCCTTTAGCAACTGGAAAATATTCTACGCAATCGCCAAATAAAGCGTGCTTTTCGCGTATGTTCGCGTGCGTATTATGATAGAATAGATATGATTTATTTCATTTAGGAGTTTAGTATGGATTGCGAAGGGCTTGTAAAGCAATGGTTGAGCGCTGCATTTGAGGCAGCAGAACCCGGATGTGGTGGCGGCAACAAAGTGGTGCCGTCGAAAGATGCTCGTTTTGGTGATTGGCAGTGCAATGATGCAATGGGTATTGCAAAGCGTGCTGGGAAGAATCCGCGCGCTTTAGCAGAAGCGGTTATTCAGGCGCTCCCCTTGCCTGACATTTTGGAAAAGGCAGAAGTCGCTGGACCAGGCTTCATCAACTTAACCCTCTCCCGTCGCGCCTTAGCTGCTGGCGTGGAATTTTTGAGTGACGATGTGAATCTCGGCATTCCGCAGAGTGGGGCGAACGAAAAGGTCGTCATTGACTACTCCTCCCCCAATGTGGCGAAGCCGATGCACATCGGTCACATTCGTAGCACGGTGATTGGTAATGCCATTGACCGCATTTTGCGTGCGTTAGGTTACGACGTCATTGCCGACAACCACCTTGGCGACTGGGGCACACAGTTCGGCATCCTCATCATGGGTTATCGTCGCTTCCTCACCGATGACGAACGCGCCAACCTCACGGTGGAATTGCTCGAAAAGGTCTACGTGCAGAGCTATAACGCCACCAAGGAAGACCCTGCATGGTTGGACACCTGCCGCGAAGAACTGGTGAAGTTGCAAGCTGGCGACGAAGAAAACCTCGCCGTGTGGAAGCGCTTCATCGAAATCTCGCTCAACGAATTTGGCCGCATCTATGGCCGCCTCGATGTTAGCTTCGACCTCTACCGTGGCGAAAGCTACTACCAGCCGATGCTCGAACCCGTCGTGGAAACCCTCAAGGAAAAGGGTTTGGCCACCTTGAGTGACGGCGCATGGATTGTGGACATGAAGGACGAAGGCCTGGAAGTCGCAATCGTTCGTAAGCGCGACGGCGGCTTCAACTACACCTCCACCGACATTGCCACGGTCAAATCTCGTACTGAAGAATTTGATCCTGCACGCATCATCTACGTCACCGACGATCGTCAGCAACTGCACTTCAAGCAGTTCTTCGCTATCTGCGGCAAGCTCGGCTTCTGCGCCAAGGCGGCACTCCAGCACGTCCCCTTCGGCCTCATGCGCTTGCCCGAAGGCACCTTCTCGACGCGTCAAGGCAATGTGATCAAGTTGGAAACCCTCCTGGATGAAGCCGCCGCACGCGCTCGCAAGATTGTGGACGAAAGCCACCCCGATTGGACCGAAGAAGCACGCGCAACACTCGCTGAAGCCATCGGCATCGGCGCCATCAAGTACGCCGACCTCTCGCACGATCCGGCCACGATGATTGTCTTCACCTGGGAGCGCGCCCTTGCGCTTGAAGGCAATAGCGGCCCCTACTTGCAGTATGCAAATGCCCGCTTGAACTCTTTGATTGCACGTTATCAAGCCGAAACGGGTCGCAACCCGAAGGACAATCCGCTCCTGATTACTGGCGATGCCGAAAAGGCCCTCGCCCTTCACCTCTTGCAGTATCCCAATGCCGTGCAGCGTGCTGGCGACCTCTGCAAGCCCAGCGTTTTGGCCGACTATCTCTACCAGCTCAGCCAGCTCTACAGTTCCTTCTACCAGAGCTCGCCCGTGCTCAAGGCCGAACCCGAAGTGCGCGATAGCCGTATCCGTTTGTGCGATGCCGTCTCGAAGGTTTTGCGTGGCGGCTTAACCTTGCTCGGCATCCCCACGCCCGAAAGGATCTAAGTCATCATGTTTGACACCCTCCTCCTCGCTATTGGGTCCACAAGTCCGATTAAGGCCTTTGTGGACTCCGACATGGTGGGACAGTTCATTGTTATTGCCCAAATCCTCATGAGCATTAGCTCGTGGGGGATGATGCTGGGCAAAAAGCTCAAGCTCGATGAAGTGCGCATGCGATCTGCACATTTCGTGGATACCTTCGTGAAGAAGAAT
>JAGCML010000313.1 GCA_017646485.1 Kiritimatiellia bacterium | reverse complement strand
GGCACACGCTCGCGTGAAGCTTGGAATAGCGACCCCCTTCAAGTCAATGTACCTGGCGACTGGGATGAATCCAAGGCCGCCCTCGGACTGAAACGCCCCCGTGAACGCAATGAGGGCTCTGTGGAAACCAATCTGCGCGCAGGTATCAAGTATCTTGTGCGAAAGGGCTTTGGCACCTCGGGCAAGCCTGTGGCACACCGTTCTGGGGTCTATTTTGACTCTTGGCGAACGGCCCTTAAGCGTTACAATGGACGCAAAGACCGCCTCCATGACGGACGCTCCTTCCGCACGGCTTATGCCGACCGCATCATCCGTCGTTCTAAACGCCCCACACGCTTCGTGCCGATTGCGCACTAAAACCTGCATTTTCCCTCCATTTTTCCTACAATAATAGTAAAAAGGACTACACGAAGCGTGTCAGTTTTGATACCCTATTGTTGATTTGAAAAAGAAACCTACACACGCTGCGCGACAGGGCTTTGCCTTGATCGCTGTTATCTGGACGTTGGCAGTGCTCAGCCTCCTGGTGTGTTCGTTTACCCTTGACGCTTACATGGAGGGCAAAGCTGCCACCTATGTTCGCAGTCGCCACCAGGCCAATGCTCTCTTGGAATCAGGCCTTGTATTGGCAGAAATGTTGATGGAGCGTCAAGAAAAGGTCTCTGGTGAAGAAACGGAAGAAGAGGTCTCAAAGGATCGTTGGATTGAGCCAGCCATTCGCTTGAAACGCGGTCAGCGCGTAGAGGTTTCCCAACGCCTCTACCGTGACGAAACGGGCAAACTCCAATTTGAAACCGCCAATGTCACCTCCGGCGAAGCAGAAGAACCCGATGCCGAAATTTTCGTCACCATTGAACCCGAACCTGCGCGTTGGAATCTCAATAAACTCGCCCGAGCTGGATTCGGAGACAATGCAGACCTCATTTGGAATCGCATCCTCACGGTGGCGGGTGTGCCAGAAGAAGACCAGAGCGAACTCGTTGACTCCTTCTACGACTGGGTTGATGAGGATAGCGTCACCGTCTCTACCGAAGGCGCAGAATCGGACTACTACGAAAATCTTACTCCGCCCTACACCTGCAAAAATGGCCCCTTGGACACCGTGGGCGAACTCGTCTACATCAAAGGCTTCAACCGCAATGGTGGCGTCATCCTCAAGGGCGGCATCTGGAATCCTGACGACTCGGAAGATCGTCAAATCACCATCTCCGGCATTGAATCCATCTTCTCCCTCTACGGCACAGGCAAAATCAATGTGAATGCAGCCCCACGTGAGGTGCTCCTCACCGTACCCTGCCTCGAAGATGCCGACGGACTCATCGTTGATACCATCCTTGAAGAACGCGAAGGGCTCAATGCCGATAGTCCCGATGCCTCCGCAAAAGTCCGCCAAAATGCACGCAGTGGTGCCAGCTTAGGCACACCCGCAATTGAAGACTATCACTTCACCGATCTCTCAGACTTCTTAGCGCGCATCCCTGGCATTAGCCAAGAAGATGCCAATACCTATTTGACCGTAGACTGCGATGTCTACAAACTGGAATTAGAAGGACGCGTTGGGCGCGTACGGAGAAAGGCCACAGCCGTGGTGCAAAAGGGCTCCGGCGACTCCAAGTCCAGCACCTCTTCCGGAGGAAAAAACAATCTTGTGATTCTGAGATGGCAGGAAGAAACCTAATGCCCGCTCAACCGTAATACGAAATTCACGTTATGGCGAAAAAGAAAACCTCAACACTCCCCAATAGCCTTCCGGCGGTCTATGCGCACGAAACCGTGAGCGCATTGGTTCGTCTGCCTGAAGAGACTGCTGGGGCATTGGACGAAGCCATTCAGTTGCAGGCTGAAACGCTTTCGCCCTTTGATGAAGATGATACAACCGCTGCGTGGGAAGTGATTGGTACGCATGATGGCACCCTTTTTGTCTGGGTGGCTGTAGCCTCCAATACCGCCCTCTCTGAAGCCTGGCATGAGACGCTTCAGAATCGCGGCTTGCTCGCCTCGGTGCGTTTAGACGCCACACCATTGTGTTGGCTCCGCGCCCTTCCAGAGGCAGAACCCGCACTCAAAACGGGACAAGCCCTTGTCTTGTTGCGCACCGCATGCGAAACCTTGCTCGTGTTGTTCACCCAAGGCAATGCTGTGGCTCTCCGCGGTTTGGCCCCCACTTCGACACCTGCAGACATCACCCGCGAAGCTATGCGCCTGCTCGCGCAGGCAGCCTTGGACCACCTCTTGGATGATAGCCCGCTCAAGGGGATCTGCTTCACCACCGAAGCAGGTACGGTCGCAGCCTTGACCGATCTCACCACAGAGCCTCCACAAGAGGTTGTCCTGACGGAAGAGGCCGCCATGGTGATGTTGCAAAAAGCCCTTCACCAGCGCGCTGAATCAGATCGAACCTTCGACCTCACACCGCAGATTTGGCGCGATGAAGCGAAAGCGACACGCACCCGTCGCGCCCTCATTGTCATGGGTGTGCTCTTCGGCATTCTCTGGTCACTCGCCGCACTTACGCTCTTCTTGTTGCCCAAGTACTACGCACAGCGTGCGAAGGAAGCGGCCCTCCGCATTCAGGCGCATCGTTCGGCTTACAACGATGTCGTGGACTTGCAGGAGCGCGTTGGCCTCATCATGCGTTACCAAGACCGTCGCTTCTCGGCATTGGAAATGATGCGTCTCATCTGCGCGGCAAAGGCCAGCGATATGACCTTCCTCTCCGTAACCTATCGCCAGAAACAATCCTTGCGCTTGACAGGTCTCTGCGGAGATACTTCGGGCGTTTACGCCTTCAAGGAAACCGTTCAGAAGGATGAACGCATCAAGGAAGTGCGCATCAACCGTTTGGCGCAGGATACCAAAACGCGTCAACAACGCTTTGACATCGACATTATCTTCGTCATTGAATCGGAGGATGAACAATGAGTGCAGTCTCCGCAAAAGATCGTAATCTCCTCATTCTCTTTGTCATCGTTGTCGCCGTGGGTGTCCTTGGCATCTGGTATCCGAAGGCAAAGAAACAGTGGACCGCAAAGCAAGCCGAGTGGCAACGTCAAGAGATGCGTTTGCAGCGTGAACGTGCCGTCATCGCCTTGCGCCCTGAGATTGAACAACGTTACACCGAGTTGCGTGACCATATGCCCATCTTCCCCGAGGGGAAATCGGTCGACACCCACTGGTTACCCATCATGGATAATACCGCACGCGCCAACAATGTGAATATCGCACAGCGTGCCATTGGTGGCGAAGAAAACTTAGGCGATGTGACCGAACTCACGCTTGAATGCCGTGACTGGGAGGGGCGCCTCGATTCGCTCGTG
>JAGCML010000312.1 GCA_017646485.1 Kiritimatiellia bacterium | reverse complement strand
TCGTCGGAACGCCCTTTTCCACCAAGAACGGCATATCGTCACGGATGAAATCCTCCACGCCAGGGCCCTGCAGACCGATGGCATTAATCATACCACCAGGCACTTCGGTATGACGGGGCAAGGGATTACCTGGCCAAGGGCAAGCGCGAATGCCCTTTACGGTCACAGCGCCCAAACGAGCGATATCGAACAACTGCGCATATTCCTGCCCGTAACCAAAGGTACCCGAGGCCACGGTCACAGGATTCTTCATGGCGATACCGCCCAGATTCACAGCCATTTTTGCCATAAAAAACTCTCCTGAAAGCGTTTAGAAAAGCGAAAAGGGATGAGCCATTAGGCCTTACGCTTCCGTGCATGGCGATCGAGAATGCCATTCACGAATGCACCCGATTCCGGATTGGAGAAATACTTTGCCAAATCCACCGCTTCATTGATAACCACGGGCACAGGCGTATCGGTCTTTTCCAATTCATAGAAGGCCAAACGCAAGACGCAGCGTTCAATCACGCCAGCACGTTCCAGCGACCAGTTTTCGCAGTAGGGCGCAATCTGTGCGTCCAATGCTTCAAGATTGGCCAACACACCACGCACGAGGGATTCGGTGAATTCCTGCACTGCGGCAGAGGCAAGGCGTTCCGAGGGCTGCAAAAGACGTGCGACTTCATCCATATCGGTGTCTTCAAGGCCGGAGGCTTCCTGTTGGCAGCTCCATTGTTGTTCCCAGAAGTGACGAATAATCATGTCGCTATCCACGAACGGGTTCAAGTCCGCCTGGACAATCATTTGTAAGGCCCATTCGCGGCCATTACGACGACGGTTGGTTGGCTCAATCATCACCCTACTCCTTAGATTTGTTTCAAAACATTGACCGCTTCAATCGCAGCCACCACGGTATCAAAGCCCTTGTTGCCAGCCTTCGAACCCGAACGTTCAATCGCCTGGTCCAACGAGTGTGCGCAGACAATCCCATTGAGCACCGGCACATCATTATCCAAGCCAATCTGACAAAGCGCACGCGCCACGGAGGTATTAATCAACATCGCATGGTCGGTCGCACCATCAATCACTGCGCCCAGGGCAACCACTACATCGGCATCACCCTTCGCTGCCAAACGGCTTGCAGCAAGCGGAATTTCATTTGCGCCCGGCACGCGCACCACCGTGATATCCGCTTCCTTCACGCCATGACGTGCAGCGGCATCCAAAGCGCCCTTTAAGAGTTGTTCTGTGAAAATGGCATTGAATCGGCTCACCACAATGGCCAAACGCATACCACTTGCATTCAAATCTCCAGCGATTTCTTTCATCTCTTGTCTCCTTAGGAAAATGGTGTTTTAGGATTCTGTGGGCGCATTAGAGCAAATGGCCCATCTTTTCTTTCTTCGTTTCCAAATAACGTGCATTGAAGGGGCCGGCATCCACGATAATCGCTTCACGGCTCACAATCTCTAAGCCATGCCCAGCCAAACCAATCACCTTCTGCGGGTTATTCGTGAGCAAACGTAACCGTTTCACGCCGAGGGCCGTCAAAATCTGCGCCCCCACGCCATAATCACGCAGGTCTGGGGCAAAACCTAAGCGCACATTCGCTTCGACCGTATCGCATCCCTGTTCCTGCAAACGATAGGCGTGCAACTTATTGGCCAAGCCAATCCCACGCCCTTCTTGACGCATGTAAAGCACGCACCCACGCCCTTCTGAGGCAATCTGACGCATCGCATTCTGCAATTGCCATCCGCAATCGCAACGCGCACTGCCGAAGACATCGCCCGTCAAGCATTCGCTATGCACGCGCACTAAGGGCGGTTCGCCAGAGGCTAAGTCACCCATCGTCAAGGCTAAGTGTTCAAGACCGTCAATGCGACTGCGGAACATCTGCAAACGGAAATGACCATAGGCCGTCGGCAAATCAACATCTTCCACCTTTTCAATCAAGGTTTCGTGTTGCTTACGATAGGCAATCAACTGTTCAACCGAGCACAACTTCAACCCATGCGCCTTCGCAAAGGGAATCAAATCAGGCAAACGGGCCATTTCGCCATTGGGCTTGGCAATCTCGCAGCAAATCCCCGCAGGCTTCAAACCCGCCAAACGCGCTAAATCAACCGTTGCCTCCGTGTGGCCGGCACGCACCAAAACGCCTCCCTCGCGAGCTCGCAAGGGGAACATATGACCTGGAGAGACCAAATCCGCCGCCGTCGCCTGGTCATCGACCAAGAGCTTCACCGCAATTGCGCGGTCAGCCGCAGAGATACCGGTCGTCACCCCAGTGTGCGGTGCGCCATCAATGCTATTGGTAAATGCTGTGGAAAAAGAATCCCCACGATTCACACTCGGGGCCTGGGCAATGCCTAAACGATCCAGAATCTCACCTGCACAAGGCGCACACAGCAAACCGCGCGCCTCCATCATACAGAAATTCACCGCTTCAGGCGTGACAAACTCTGCCGCCATCACCAAATCGCCCTCGTTTTCACGATTCGCATCATCGGTAATGACAACAAAACGGCCCGCCCGAATATCCGCTAAGCATGCTTCAATCGAATCAAAACAGTCTGTTGACATCTGTTCCATCCACACTCCACTCAGGAGCTTAATCATCTTCTTCATTCCGGACTCTAACCGTCGGCCGCGCACATCGCGTCCGGCACTTGCCACCCGGCAAATACCTCGTGGGCTGAATACCACCGATAGGGAATCTCACCCGTCCCTGAAAATGATACCTATCATTATAGCACACTTCATTTCTACGTGAGAAAATCCACCCCGATTTCCCTCATCACATTTCTTCACCCACATCCCAGTAACAACTGCGTCGCAGGACTGCATGTGAAGTTTAGAAACCACGAGGTGGCTGCGCCACCGTTCTGGGTTCGGGGTTCTGAGGTCTAAGTGGCGCTGCGCACAGGACTGCCAGCGTAGAGGGAGAAACCACAAAATACGCAAAATACTCAAAAAAAAGACTGCATATGGAGTGGCGCTGCGCGTAGGACTGCATGTGTGAGGAATAACACTAAGAACACCAGAAGATGCGTCGAGCTTTTCGTAACACTAGGGCTTCGCCCACGAAAAGCCT
>JAGCML010000311.1 GCA_017646485.1 Kiritimatiellia bacterium | reverse complement strand
GGGTTTTCCGCTGGGGTCTTCGCCGCAGTGGAGGGTTTTTTCAATACTCATAAGATGGCCTTTGGACGGGTGAACGGAATCGTTAAAAGTGCTTCAATGGGGAATGTCTTACAAGAGATAACCATAGTCTACACGATGTTGCGGGGCGCGTCAACGCTTTCTTACACTTCTCTGTTAGAAATCATGCGTTTAGGCGTTTCTTTGATAAATCGCAAGGCGAGTTTTCCCATAGAGGCGATCGCGTAAAAGCGTGTAGCCTGGAAGTTCTACGGCGTCGGTGCGATAGTCGGTTTCCGTGATAAAGAAGCCTTCAGGTTTTAAGAGATTGCGTGTGATGAGGGTGGTGGCAATGGGTTCAAAGCCATTCTCACTTGCCCAAAGGTAGGGCGGATCTGCGAAGACAATGTCATAGGCGCGCTGGGGGGCAAGGGGCGCAGGTGCTGCTGCCCGACGTGCGCCTCGTATTGGCGTGGCATCGGTCAGGCCCAACCATGTGAGCGAATTGACCTGATGGGCAAAGAAGAGGTCTACCCCAAAGGCTTCGAGATTTTTCTTTAACGTTGTAAAGACGGCCTTGTCTTGCTCTAAGAAGGTGACTTCTGCTACGCCGCGACTTAACGCATCAAGCCCCACTGCGCCAGAGCCTGCGAAGAGATCTAAGAAGCGTGCGCCAGGCAGAATGGGCGTAAGGAGATTGAAAAGGGCTTCGCGCACACGGTCTTGTGTGGGGCGAACGAGCTCAGATTTCGGCATGAGTAAGGTGCGTCCACACCATTGTCCACCGGTAATTCTCATAGTTGTCCTGTTGTTTCGGGGTCTCGCGGATAGGTGATGTGTTGTGCAGAACCATCATGCTTGCGAAGATAAAGATGACGAAGGCAGGCGGCATTCAATTCGGGGGCGCCATTGTCATGCTCTAAGGTCGGAGGCAAGGAAATGGTATGCGCATGCGTTGCGTAAAGAAAGGCAAAGGGATCAAGGGCGACCACGGTGAAGTGTGTCCCTTGATAGTCGAAGTGCGCAGGGATAATCCATTCTTCTACACCGAAGACGGGGCGCGTTACCACCGCATGCCCATTTCCGTAATTCAAACGGAAACGCGTATCGCCGATGGCAATGCCTAAGACCATGTCTGGGTCTGCGCCTTCGCCCAAATAGTCTGGGTCGACCGCATTACGATTGTTATTGCGAATGCGGACGGAGATTTCCGCAGGGAGCAATCCCACACCATCTGCAATGAGATAACCCAATGCTAACGGAATGAGCGACCAGAGGAGCAACCGACGAAAGAGTCGGTCGCGTTTTTCGCGGGCAAGTTCTTCAGGGGAGAGGTTCATAATGTGAGGCCTTGGGCGCAGCGAATCGCACTCATCATGCTTTCGGCAGAGGCTTTACCTTGCCATGCGAGATTAAAGGCGGTGCCGTGGTCTGGACTGGTGCGGATAATCGGTAGCCCGAGGGTGACATTAACCCCGTTGTCAAAGGCATGAAGTTTGAAGGGGATGAGTCCTCGATCGTGATACATCGCTACAAAGGCGTCGTAACGTGTCGCACCATTGCTGGGAATCAGTGCCGTGTCGGGCACTAAGGGGCCTTCAAAGTCTGCCCATGCTTGGGCTTCGCACAGGGTTGGGGTGATAACAGTGGTTTCTTCGTCTCCGAAGGCACCCGCTTCGCCGGCGTGTGGATTGAGGGCTAGTACGCCAATGCGAGGGCGATGCCCTTTGAGGCGTTGCACCGCTGTGGCTGTATCTTTGAGCACGCGCAGGAGGCGCTCGGGGGTAATCAACGCTGGTACATCGCGGAGGGCGCAGTGGATCGTAACGAGGGAGACTAAAAGGTCTGGCGAGAAGAAGGCCATGGTGGCTTCTTCACGACCACAGAGGCGGGCAAGTAATTCGGTGTGTCCAGGGATATCGGTGTGCCCTGCGAGATGGAGCGCCGCTTTGTTGAAGGGGGCCGTCACAATGCCACGCGTTTCGCCTTTGAGCGTGTCTTGCGCAGCTTGAACGACGGCACGGTAGGCTAAATCGCCTGTGGCGGCTTGCACTTTGCCAGGTTGAATGGATTCAACTGGCGCATCAAGCGGGAGGTCGCACCAAATGAGATTGGTGGGCACGGCAATACCTGCGGCGGCGCAAGCGCGTTCAAAGAGGGCTCGATGGGTGTAAACGCGGAAGGTTTCTTCGGGGAAGGCGGCAAGGGCTTGGGCTGTAATTTCGGGCCCAATCCCTGCACATTCGCCGACGGTGATGGCTAATGGTAATTTCATGTTCGTTGATTCAGCCGCTTAGAAACCGCGCACTTCTGGGATAAAGTTGGTTTGCGTGACGGCAAAGAGGGTGTCACGCATCTTTTGCATGAGTGCTAAGACATCGGAACCATTGCAGTTGGCATCGGTGGCGATGACGTTGGCATGCATTGGAGCGATGAAGGCGCCGCCAATGCGCCACGTTTTTGCACCGGCCTTGTCGAGGGTCGCTCCAGCGAGGAAGTTTTCTGCGTTTTGGAAGACCGAACCGCAGGTGTGCAATCCTGCGAAGTTGGTGCGTTTGGCTGCATAGGCCTTGCGGTTGGCATGGATGGTCTCAGGGGCGACCCCCGATTGGAGGCGGAAGGTAACCGAGAGGAGGGTCATGCCTGTGACACCACGGACAGAACGGTATCCTGTGGTGATGGCTTCTGCAGGGATGTGGCGAAGTTGACCATCTGAGAGGACCGAGCGCAATTCGGTGATGTGTTCCCAGACGGCGTGTTGGTGTGCACCAGCATTCATGCGTGCCCATCCACCGACGGTACCAGGGATGCCGTGCATGAATTCAAGTCCTGAAAGGCCATCGGCTTCAAGTTTATCCAATAGGGCTGCGCCAGAGAGTCCTGCACCGACCGTAACATAATCGCCTTCGCGGTGGTACTGTTCGAAGCATTCGCCCTTCAAACTGCAGAGGACGCCAGACATACCAAAGTCTGAGAACCAAGTGTTGGAGCCCGCGCCAAAGACTTGAATCGGGATTTGGTTCTTTTGGCAGTAGATGGATAAGGCGGAAAGGGCCGCAATGCTCTTGGGTTCTGCATAGACATCTGCTGTGCCGCCTGCGCGATAGACGGAGTGGCGCGCAAGGGGTTCGTTAGCACGGAGGAAGACTTCGTCTGGCGTAAAGGTTGCCGAGAGTTTGGTGAAAGCGTCGTTTGTGGTGGCAGGTTGAATCGGGTCATTGTTGATGTGTTGGCCGATACGCTCCACATCGCCTGCGCCCACAATCATGAGCAGGTCGCCTTCTTGTGCGCTTCGACGCAGATAGGTGAGTACTTCTTCTGGATTGCGTGCTAATAACACCTTCTGATCTGGCGACGCTTCACGCATCGCTGCATAGAGCGCGTAACTATCACATCCGCTCTTCACATCCTCACTCGCTGCATAAACAGGGAGCAAAATGACCTCTTGGTCGCCTTTAAGCGCAGCAACAAAGTCGTCTAAGAATTTCATCGTACGTGAGTAACGATGGGGTTGGAAGACGATGCGGAGGCGTTTGGGGTTCTGAAGTTTTGCCATGGAGAGCATGGCCAAGATTTCAGCAGGATGGTGCGCATAGTCAATGATTGCACGCACGGGGGCAACCTGGGAGGTCATCCATTGAAATCTACGCTTGGGCAATTCCGAGCAGGCTTGTGGTAGGTTGGCGAGGAGCAACGCTTTGGGGAAGCCTAAAAGGAGGCCGGCGGCCATGGCGCCTAAGGCATTGAGTACATTATGGTCGCCTGGAATGGGAAGGTGGATTTCGCCTAGCAATTCGTTGTTCAACCATAAGGTCGCCGTGGTGCTATCTGCGAAGCGTTGCAAGTTGGCCGCGCGCAACATTGCACTTTCGTTGAATCCGTAGGTCAGAATGGGGCCGTTGTTGAAGGTTGTTGCGACGCGCATTGCGCGGGGTGCATCTGCGCAGACTGCAACGCCTTCGCGCGTGTGTTCTACCGCTGCTGCGAAGCAGGCTTCAATCTCTTCGGCATTCTTAAAGTGATCTAAGTGGTCTAAGTCAACATTGGTGATGACGGTGATGGCGGGGTGTTCGTAGGCTAAGGTGCCATCGCTTTCATCGGCTTCTGCCACGGCGATTTGGTCGGGTGAGAAGAGGTCTAAGGCTTGCGCATGAATGGGGCCAGCATTGGTGTGTAAGCGTGGGGTGTAGCCGCCCAAACACCAGAGGGGCGTCTCACCGATGCACTGCAAAAGGCGGGTGGTAAAACAGCTGGTTGTGGTTTTACCATGTGTACCGCAGACGGCGACAGAGCGCAGGACGCTCACCCAGCCCGCCAAACATTCTCCACGTGAAAGCACAGGAATGCCCGCTTCTCTGGCCATGACTAATTCGGCTTCATTCGCACTCACTGCCGCACTGTAGACGAGCGCATCGCAAGCCGTGAGGTGGGAGGTGTCGTGGTCTTGATAGACATGGATGTCATTGCGTTCAAAGAATTTGAGCATCGCAGGGGGAATGTGACGATCGCATCCTGAAACACGCCACCCTTTGAGGTGAAGCATCCACGCAATGGCTGCCGCCCCAACGCCACAGATGCCCATGATGTGGACGCGTTGTGGGGGGAGGGTGAAGAGGTTGATGGGTTGTGACTTCGTCATTTGGTCTGCTCCTCGAGCAATTCAATTAGAAAGGGGCCGTGGCCACTGGCACAAACGGCTGTGGCGCGTTCAAGGGTGGAGGATAAGGCATCCGTGCGAATGCGGGCACCGCGAATGCGAAAGGCAGGGGCTAAATCAACCAGACAGGGATTCGCAAGGGCGAGCGGTAGGGGTGTTTGGCCGGCGTACCCATTATTGTGAAGGATGAAAATCGTCGGTTCGTGGGCCAAGGCTGCCTGGTTGAGGCGCACAAAGAATTCGCCCTGAAGGAGGGCTTCAGGGGTGAGATGACAGGTGGTAACGGTGGGATTACTCAAGGTTCTGTACCTGTTCGCGGACGGTTTCGAGTAGGGTCTTGAATTCAATCGTCAGGGTTGAAATGGCATTGCTTGCACATTTCGAACCCGTGGTGTTGATTTCGCGGAAGAATTCTTGGCAGAGAAAATCTAAAGGTCTCCCGCAGGGGGCATCGCCATTGAGTAAGGTCTCTGCATGGGCGAAGTGCGCTTCTAAACGGGTGAGCTCTTCGGAGATGTCTGCGCGATCGGCGAAGAGCGCTACTTCTCGTTCTAAATGACCTTCATCTAAGACGATGCCTGAGGGAAGCAGGTCTGCTATGCGCTTGGCCAATTGTTCGCGGTAGAGCGCAGGAAGCGTAGGGGCAATCGTTGCGATTTCCGCATACATCGCGTGGAGTTTGGCTAAGCGTGTCCGAATGTCTTCGGCGATGCGCAAACCCTCATGTTCGCGCATGGCTTGCAATTGGGTGACTGCGGCTGTAACGGCTTGCTCCAGTGTTGCCCAATGGGCTTCGGTGGGCTCGGGTAGGGCGGCATCTTCGATATTCGCTACTGCGAGAGCGACTAAATCAGAGAAGGTGGCAGCGCAGGGGACGTTCAGCTTTTCGGCTACCGTGCAGACGTGTTGGTAGCGGGCGGTGAGTTCGCTCGTTGCATCGTTGGTCGCTGTCGCCTTAACGGTGATGGTGCACTTCACCGCGCCACGTGCGATGGAGGCCTTCAGGAGGTTGAGCACTTTGACTTCAAAGCACATCCACTCTCGGGGCAACCAAATAGAGGCGTCAAACTGTTTGCGATTGACCGTGGCGAGTTCAACGGTGATGGTGTAGGTTTCCCAGGTGGCCACACCACGTCCGAAACCTGTCATTGATTTTGCCATTACGTACGCATCCTCTCAAATCTAAAAAACCGCGTGGGAAAACGCTTAGGCCTTGAGCACGTCTTCGTAGAGTTTAAGCGTAGCCTTTGCCAAACATTCCGCCGTGAAGTGGTCGGCAATGTGAGCGCGTAAGTCGCCAAAGGTTGTCGATTTCACTTGCAATAAGGCCTCTGCCAGTGCTTCGGCATTGCCGGGTTCAAAGAAGAATCCGTCCGTGCCATCGCGGATGATGTCTAAAACGCCACCATGCTTTGCTGCCACCACAGGCGTATTCATCGCTAGCGCCTCGGCAACGGTACGCCCGAAGCTCTCGGGCTTTTTGGTGTTGCAGGAACAAACCACTTGCGAGAGGGCTGCAATCTCAGGGATTTTACGTTGGCTTCCGACGAAACGGACGCGGTCGGTCACGCCAAGCGTTTCGGCTAAGGTGTGGAGGTCTTCCATCACGCGTTCTTGATTCTTCTGCGGCCCACCCACAACGACTGCGACGAATTCAGGGAGTTTGTCCTTGAGCAACGCTGTGGCGCGCACGAGTGTATCAATGCCCTTGAGCGCCGAAACGCGACCAATTGCTGAGGCGATGAATTTGCCTTGAAGACGATGTTCGCGCATAAATTCATCCATCCAAGCGTGATCTAACCCGTCTGGAGAGAAGGTGTCTAAATCCACACCACGCGGAATCACTTGAATCTTCTCGGCTGCCACCCAAGGATAATGAGTGTTCACAAAGGCCAGTCCCGCAGTCGAAACGCAAATGACGCGATCTGCACGCACCATGACACTGCTGTAAAAACAGGGATGATTTAAACCGTGCATCGTAGAAACCAACGGAATACGTAAATCCTTCGCACGATTCGCCATGAGGGTCAACCAACCCGGCACGCGGCTACGGAAGTGAATTACGTCGGGACGAATCTGACGAATCGCTTTGCGCAAGGCAAACGCACGGGGAAGTGCCGTGAGCGGATTCTTGGACTTCACATCCAGCGTAACATGATGCCCGCCATCGCGTTCAATCTCAGCCACGCGCTTCCCGCCAGCGGAGATGACCCAACTCTCATGTCCAGCCGCCACATACAAACGATTCGAGTCAACCGTTCCGCGCTCTACGCCACCATCATCCAACGATGGAAGAATCTGTAAAATTCTCATGAAAAACACTTTCCATAATAAATGACAATCAAGGAAATTTTAGCATATTTTCCCCCATGAAAACATTTCCCCTCCGCCGATTACGCACCTACGGTGCGATTCGTTCGCCCCGCGTTAGCGGCAAATCATCAATGTATGGGAATCGCTTAAACTTTTTAAACGGGGATTTTAGAAGAAAATACTCCCGCACTTGGGCATTAAACGCTATCCTTACTGTATAAGAAGTGCATTAAATTTTGAGTGAAAAAGGGTAGGACGTCAATCGCACCTCTATTCCCTCAAATGAAAAGAAAGATAGCGTTAAAATGCAAATGGTAGCATCTTTAAAATGGAAAAGGATAATATTGAAATTGAATCATAGCCTTCTTCAAATTGAAAAAGGCTCATATTGCTGAAGAAAATGGTACCATATTCCAATAGAAAATGGTACCATTTTTCTCATCAATATGGTACCATATTCTCCATCAATATGGTACCATTTTCTATTGCAATATGGTACCATATTCTTTTAGGCTTTCGCCCTTATTGAAAATCAATAAGGCTAATATGCCTTTTCAAAATAAGCCTTTTTCTTCTTCAAAAAGGCTAGAGTTATTTTGCATGTGGATTACGCACGCTGGCGCATGCTGTGGATTTGTGGGAGAGATGCAGGGTGACGCCGCACCCT
>JAGCML010000310.1 GCA_017646485.1 Kiritimatiellia bacterium | reverse complement strand
TTCTCCTCGTATGCACTCAGCAAAGATCCACTTGAGAAAACCTTGTTCCTTACGGTAACTCAACCGACTCAAATCGCGCTCCCTCCCCCCTCTCTTTCACCCCTCCATTTTAGATTTTCCCGCATTTGCGGCATTTTCTAAAATGAAATCCCGCTCTTTCCTGGCAAACGAACCCCTCGAATGCGAAGTGAAAAAGGGACAAAGGGACCATAGAGACAAAGAGACGCATTTGATTCAGTGTGCATGAGTCGTGGCGATACACGATAAAAGGTAAGTCTCGAATCATCTGAGTCACAGGGCATCCGTGCATGAATCGTGGCGACATGCGATAAAAGGTGTGTCTGTAAATCATCTGAGTCACAGGGCTCCCGTGCATGAATCGTGGCGACACTCGATAAAAGGTGTGTCTCAGGCCATCTGAGTCGCAGGGCACCCGCTCTGCGTAATAGCGACTTGCTCATCGCAAGTGCGCACCCAAGGGCGGCACCACCTCACTCGCCCTTACCCTTTTATTTCTTTATGGAATACCAGAGATACAAACAAAAAAGGGCATCCGTGGGGATGCCCTTTTTCGTGATGAATCCTTAGCGGATTACATGATTGCGGGAGCGCCTTCTGCTGCCTTGTACTTCGGGCCGTAGTAGGCCTTGAGGTAGATTTCGCGGATTTCAGCGATCAAGGGGTAGCGGGGGTTAGCCGGAGTGCACTGATCGTCGAAGGCTTCTTCTGCGAGGGTGTCGATGTAGCGGAGGAATTCTTCTTCCGGCACGCCCCATGCCTGAATGGATTCAGGGATGTTGACGGACTTCTTGAGTTCTTCCACAGCCTTCACGAGGGCTTCGACCTTTTCTGCATCGCTCAAGCCATAGCCGAGGCCGAGGATATCGGCGACGCGAGCATAGCGGGAGCGGGCCATCGGATAGGTGTACTGCGGGAAGATTGCCTGCTTGGAGGGATTTTCCACCGCATTGTAACGGATGATGTCGCAGATGAGGAGGGCGTTCGCCACACCGTGAGGGATGTTGTACTTCGCACCGAGCTTGTGAGCCATGGAGTGGCAGAGGCCGAGGAAGGCGTTTGCGAAGGCCATACCAGCGATGTTGGATGCGTAGTGCATCTTTTCGCGAGCCTTGCGGTTAGCGCCACCATCTTCGTAGCTCTGCTTGAGGTACTTGAAGACGAGACGGATGGCTTCGAGGCTGAGGGAGTTCGTCCATTCGGTAGAGAGGACGGAGACCATTGCTTCGAGGGCGTGAACGAGTGCGTCGATACCAGAAGCAGCGGTGAGGCCGCGAGGCATGGAGAGCACGAGTTCAGGGTCAGCGATAGCGATATCCGGGGTCAAAGCGTAGTCAGCGATCGGGTACTTCTTGTGGGTGCGAGAATCGGTCACCACAGCGAAGGGCGTCACTTCAGAACCGGTACCAGAGGTGGTCGGGATAGCGACCATGATAGCCTTGGTGCCGAGCTTCGGGAAGGCGTAGATACGCTTTTCGATATCCATGAAGCGCATTGCCATATCTTCGAACTTGGCTTCAGGATTTTCGTAGCGGAGCCACATCATCTTTGCAGCGTCCATCGGCGAACCACCACCAAGTGCGATGATCAAATCGGGCTTGAAGGAGTTCATACGAGCGAGACCCGCTTCGATGGTGTCTGTGTCAGGATCAGGCTTGACTTCGTAGAAGATTTCCACGTCGATGCCCATGCCTTCGAGCACAGAGGTGACCTTTTCGGTGTAACCGAGGTCGAAGAGGGGCTTGTCGGTCACGAGGAATGCGCGCTTGCGGTCATTGATTTCGCGGAGGGCGAAGGGCAAGCAGCCGTACTTGAAGTAGACTTTCGGCGGGACCTTGAACCAGAGCATGTTTTCGCGGCGTTCAGCAATCGTCTTCACGTTCATGAGATGCTTCACTCCAATGTTTTCAGAGACAGCGTTACCACCCCAAGAGCCGCAACCGAGCGTCAACGAGGGAGCCAGTTTGAAGTTGTAGAGGTCACCGATAGCACCCTGAGAAGCAGGGATGTTCACGAGCACACGGCCGGTAGGAAGCATGGTGCCGTAGGACTTGATGCGGTCGGTGTTTGCGGGATTGGTGTAGTACACGGAGGTGTGACCCAAACCACCCACTTCGATGAGCTTCTTCGCCATCATTGCGCCTTCTTCGAAGTTCTTAGCGCGATAGAGGGCGAGCACAGGGGAGAGCTTTTCGTGCGAGAAGGGTTCTTCGGGACCCATGGTGATGTCCTTGGTTTCACCGATGAGCACCTTAGCGGACTTCGGCACAGAGAAACCGGCCATTTCAGCGATCTTCCATGCGGGCTGACCGACGATCTTTGCATTGAGGTGGCCGTCCACGAAGATGGTGGCTGCGACTTTTTTGCGTTCTGCAGCGTTGAGGAGGTATGCACCGCGAGCGATGAATTCCTGCTTAACGGTTTCGTAGAGGGAGTCCACGACGATGACGGACTGTTCAGAAGCGCAGATCATGCCGTTATCGAAGGTCTTGGACATCAAGATCGAGGAAACGGCCATCTTGTAGTGAGCGGTTTCGTCGATGAGTGCGGGGGTGTTACCAGCACCCACGCCGAGCGCGGGCTTACCCGAAGAGTAAGCAGCCTGCACCATGCCGGGGCCACCGGTGGCGAGGATGAGATTGGTGTGCTTGTGGTGCATGAGGGCAGCGGACATCGCCATCGTGGGTTCCTTGATGCAGCCCACGATACCTTCAGGAGCGCCAGCGCGCACAGCGGCACGATGAATGATCATGGCTGCTTCATAGGTAGCACGCTTTGCACGGGGGTGCGGGCTGAAGACGATACCGTTGCGGGTCTTGAGGGCGATGAGGGCCTTGAAGATTGCCGTGGAGGTGGGGTTCGTGGTGGGCACGATACCAGCGATGATGCCGATCGGTTCTGCGATACGACGGATACCATAGGTGGCGTCATATTCGAGTTCGCCGCAGGTCTTAGCATCCTTATAGGAATTGTAGATGAATTCAGAAGCGAAGTGGTTCTTGATCACCTTATCTTCCAACACGCCCATGCCGGTTTCTTCAACTGCGAGCTTAGCGAGTTCGATACGGTGAGCGCAAGCAGAGAGTGCGCATTCACGGAAGATTTTATCCACCTGTTCCTGGGTGTAGGTCGAATAGATGGCCTGAGCCTTCTTCACGCGTTCCATCAATTCGTCGAGCTCTTTCAACTGAGCTGCTTCATCCACCACCGGCTTTGCGGGTGCTGCCGGAGCGGTCTTAGGTGCCTTTGCGGCAGCCTTAGGGGCGGCTTTTTTCGTTGCCATAACGATCTCCTTTGAGGGTTAAATGAGAAAATCGGTATAAAAGTATCGATTATTTCTCTTTGAAAGTCAAGCAAAAAAACGAAATGACGTTATTTTCTTAGAAGAAAAGGCACTTTTCGCCGCTCAAGTTGACTTATGAACGACAAAAAGGCTCAAAAAAGAGGGTGATTTTTAGAGGGTTGCGACGTAAGAAGAGCGGATATGATGCAAAGCTTGCGCACCAATTCCATTGTTATTGAGGAGCGCTTCTGCATCGGAGAAGGAACGTGCTTCGCCGGTCTCGGCATCGGTATCTGGCAGGGCGATGAGCGAGGTGGTGTGTTCCACAGGAATGTAGTCATCCCACAGTACGCGCACTTGGTGCAGATTTCCGGAGCTATCGCGACGCGTCACATAGTCTGCACGCTCAACAATGCGATAACCCTTTGCCGTGACCTCAAAGTGTGTCGCATCGCCTGAGCCCCGCGTAACGGTTTTGAGAATAGAGGGCGTTCGGCAGGAGGGATGACGGAAGTGTTCCTCGCCATAGGCGTTTGCGATGAGCTCATTCTCGTAAGCGGAGGTTTCTTTCGCGGCGCGTGTGGAGAAGGAGGGCAAGGAGACACGTTGCTGACAGTAGAGTGGAATCGTAAAGAAGGGGGCTAAGGCGAAATAGAAGGCCTTAAAGTAGTCCACATTGTGTTGCACAAAGTGTTGTTTGAGCGCCACGATATCATTGCTTCTAAAGTGCTCCGGATTCAATGAAAGCTCCGTCTCCACTAAGTGCGCAGGGAAGGTGGCGGTAATCCCCTCCTCTTTTACCATTCGGAAGTTATCCCCGAAGCCAATTTCTGTATCATTGAGGAGCTTGACCATCTCTTGTTGCGCATACGGTGTGAAGAGCAGGCGGAACTCGCGTTCGTCCGAACGGTCCTTCGCATAGAAGAGGGTTTCGAATTCACGATTGGCCATCATGGTGAAGCCATACTCATCATCCAAACTGCGCGAGAACGCCTCTAAGTCTTTGGTGGTTCGCCGTTTCGCCAAGCGATTAAAGAAGGAGTCCTCCATCCCAGAGTGTTTAGAGGGCACACGTGAGAAAGAGAGGTTCGGCGCGGCCTCGCTACCGAAGAGCACAAAGGCCACAGGAAAATACTCAGGACACGGCTTTGTCACCGTAGCATGCAAGACCTCCGGCACATACTTCACACGTGTCTTTCCATCCACACGCACGGTTCGCCGCACCATCACGGTCTTTGAGCCAGAATAAGTCTTCTCGCCCATGCGCGTTCCAACGCCTTTCACGATTGCAAAGGGGTTGCCACAGATTTCGCCACTCTGCAATTGTTGCACCGAAAAATCCGTTGTGGCAGAGAGATTCCACCCGAAGGCTTTCACCAAATCTTCCAAGCGCTGATGGGAGAGCATGCGGTCCAAATGAATCTCTGGCAAGACTTGACGCAATAGATCGGTCACCATGTCCCACGTGAAGAGCACATTAAGCGGCTCCATCTGCTCCCAAGCCAAGGCATCCAAACGCGCAACCTCGCGTTCTAAAAACGCAACCCGCCGTCCTGTGCGGCGCATGGCATCCCCTACCCAACAAAATCGCAGGAGCCATGCCAGTAGCGCCACCCCTGCGCCACCGCAAATCACTTCCACCTGATAGTCAAATTGTAAATCCAAAAAGAGCGATGCGATCATCACCCCTGCGGCAATCAATCCGCCAATAAGCAATACCAGCAGAATGCCATGAAAAACGCTCCATGCAGCAAAGGCTCGTTGCGCACGTTTGAGTTCGTCCTGTTTGGCCTTCAAGTCCTGAATCGTTGCTTGATTGGCTGCGACATCCACCCCAGAACGTTGGATAAGCTCATCCAACGTCTTTCGCGCGAGCAAGAAGTGTTCACGTCTTAACCGTTGGGCATAGGCATCCAACGGTGCAGCAAAACTTGCCATTAGAAGAAGACCGCACGAGCCTGGGCCTTCACTTCAGCCGAGGCGGTAAACGGAATGCGCGTGGTATAACCCGAGCGGGCGGCGACAATCATCTTCGTCGGCCACGAATAGAGGTCGGTATTCCACTGCGTTACAGTGTCATTGTAAAGGGCGCGGGCAGCGGTGATTTCGCGTTGCAAATAGTCATTTTGTTGCATCGCTTGAGCAATTGCCTGGTGCGCACGCAATTCGGGATAGGCCTCCACTTGCGGGAAGAGGCGACCGAAAGCCGTGTCGATTTGTGCCGCCATCATATTGCGCGAAGCATCCGACATCGCCGCACCACCACGAAAAGCAGCCACCGCCTTCATCACTTCGGTGTCCAAATTGATTGCCTTCTCGACCAAGCGCGCCACATTCTGCAGAATCATCACCCGCTGCTCTAAGAAATTATCAATCTGAGAGGCGTCAGCCTGAATTTTTTGTTGGAGTTTCTGAAAGTAGTTTTTGGCACTAATCTTCATGAAGAGAAAGATAATGCCTGGCACAATGCCGCAGACCCAGAGCAAAATCTCAAACAAGGCCGAACCGAATCCCACCTGCACCGGCAGTTGACGTTCGATCACATTCACATCGCGTCCTTGTGCATTCACTGGTCCTGTCATCTCGTCTAATTCGTTTGCCATAACCCAATCTCCTTCGCTATTCATACGTGGTCAATACCCCCAGTATAGCACAAATCAAACCACCATAAATTTCATTCTCCACGAACTGAACCCCACAAAACCGCGTCATACATGTGGACAAAAGAGCCAAATTCATGAGAAATGAAAAAAAGGTAATGTGTCAGAATTTCTTTTTTGTTATTATAGGTATGCGTTTTTACCCTTTAGAAAAGGATCATGAAACATGAAGCAGTACAAAATTGGTCTCGTTGGCATCGGTGCCGTCGGCACAGAAATGATTAAGGTGCTCCGTCAGCGCAATTTCCCCGCAAGCGAAATTCGCATTCTTGCAACGCGTGAACGTGACGAAGTCATCGCAGGTGAGACATTCCACGTGCTTGAAACCACGCCTGAAGCTTTTGAAGGTTTGGATATCGTTCTCTTCGCTGGTACAGAAGGCTCTAAGGGCGCCAGCAAGATGTGGGGCAAGGTTGCCACCGACAAGGGCGCAATCGTGATCGACAATGGCGACGACTTCCGCATGATGGATGACGTTCCCTTGGTCGTCCCTGAAATCAATGCTGACGATATGGAAGCCATGATTCGCAAGGGTTCCCGTTTTATTGCCAACCCCAACTGCTCCACCATCATCACCCTCATGGGCATCGCCGCATTGCATCGCGTCAATCCTTTGCGCCACATGACCGCCGTCACCTTCCAGAGCGTTTCTGGTGCAGGTCGTGCCGCAATTGACGAATTGGATGCTCAGATGAAGCAGGTCGCCGCTGGTGAACCCACCGAACCCAAGGCCTTCGCTCACCAAATCGTGGCCAATGTGATTCCTCAGATTGGCGGCCCGAAGCAGGAAATGCCTGGCTTCACCACCGAAGAAGCGAAGCTCACCTATGAAAGCCGCAAGATCCTCGGCGCTCCCGATTTGAAGATTGCCTGCACCTGCGTCCGCGTCCCCGTGTTCTACGCTCACAGCATCGCTGTGCACGCCACCTTCGAACGCCCCTTCACCGTTGAAGAAATGCGCGACATCTTCGAAAAGGCTCCTGGTGTGGAACTCGTCGACGACTTGGCTACCGCCTCCTACCCCATGCCGAAGGATTTCGGTGGTAAGGATAATGTCGGCATCGGCCGTATCCGTCTCGACCCCTCGGCCGAAAATGGCATCGCCCTCTGGTGCTCTGGCGACAACATCCGTAAGGGTGCAGCACTCAATGCAGTGCAGATCGCTGAAGAACTCGTCAAGCGTAACCTCGTCTGATTCAGGAAATAAACAAACATGTCAGAAACTCTTTGCACCTGCGGTTCCGGAAAAGCTTTCGCTCATTGCTGTGAACCTATCCTCAATAGTGCTCGCAAACCCGCCACCGCCGCAGAATTAATGCGCGCTCGTTACTCGGCCTATGCCACCTGCAATATCGACTTCCTCTACGCCTCCGCTGGCGCTGAAGTCCAGGCTGACTTCGATGCAGAGTCCTCTCGCCGTTGGGCAGAAGGCTCTGATTGGAAGGGCATGGAAATCGTTGCTACCGAAAAGGGCTCCGAACAGGATGACGAAGGCTTGGTCGAATTCATCGCGCGTTACAGCGTCAACGGCACCGATTTCGAACACCATGAGCGTTCCTACTTCCAGCGCATCGATGGCGAATGGAAGTTTATCGATGGCGAACTCGTCAAGCCCGAACCTATCGTCCGCGAATCTCCCAAGGTCGGCAGAAATGATCCCTGCCCTTGCGGTTCCGGTAAAAAGTACAAAAAGTGCTGCGGTAAGTAAAACAAAAGGCGGAGGCACTTCCCTCCGCCTTTTTTAATCCCCCTCCCACCCCTCTCTCTCCATTTAACAATACACCCTCCCATGTCCTACGAAAACGCAAATATTGAAACCATCGCTCGCGGTGTCTGCATCCGCGATGGCTACATCCTCCTCTGCCAACCCGCTAAAGGCGGACGCGCCTATCTCCCTGGCGGACATATCGACTTCGGCGAAACCGCTCGCACCGCCCTCGTCAGAGAAATCCAAGAGGAAATGGGACAAACCGCCACCGCAGGAAACTTCATCGCCGCCACCGAAAATAACTTCCTCCAAAACGGTGAACCCCACTGCGAAATCAACCTCCTCTTCGCCCTAAACATCCCCAATATCTCCCCAAAAGCCCACCCCTCCGCTGTGGAATCCTGGATCTCCTTCAAGTGGGTCCCCCTCACAAAAGAAGCCCTCACCGAAACTAACCTCCTTCCAGCCCACCTCATCGATGACCTCACTTCTCGTGACCTCTCCATCCCCTTCCACTGCGCACCAGATGGTGATTTAGTTTAGTGGATTAGTGAGGAGTGAGAAGTAAGAAGTAAGGCTTGTCCTTATCCGCTCTTTTATTAATGGAGGCACTATTCCTCTCATTGATTTGATAGAATAACAGTGTATCGCGCATGGTGTGCGTAAGGATTTTATTTATTTAACAGAAGATAAAGCGAGAGAGCAATGATTACAGGCGAACTGCGGAATAAGGTTGATGCGATTTGGGATACGTTGTGGACGGGTGGGATTTCAAGTCCAATTACGGCTTTGGAGCAGATCACGTATTTAATGTTCATGAAGCTATTGGACGATAATCAGCAGAAGGCTGAAGCAAATGCAGCGCTTTTGGGGGTAGAACTGTCCTCTAAGGTCTTTGGGGATGGCGTATGCATCATTAGTGAGCAACCACGCATTGAGACGGAATATCGCAATCTGCGCTGGAGCGTTTTCCATAATTTTGAGCCAGGGGTGATGCTCGAAAATATCCGTATGTATGTCTTCCCTTTCATCAAGACGATTGGCCATGGGAAGGATACCGCCTTTAGTCGCTACATGAAAGATACGGTCTTTTTGATTCCCACGCCGACTGTCCTTGCAAAAGTGGTTGATGGCATTGATGCGATGGATATGAATGATAAAGACCTTATGGGCGATGTCTATGAGTATCTTTTAAGTAAAATTGCAGCCTCAGGTGAAAATGGCCAATTCCGTACGCCGCGCCATATCATTGCAATGATGGTGCAGTTGATGGAGCCCACGCTCAAGGATAAGATTTTGGACCCTGCGATGGGCAGTGCAGGCTTTTTACAAGAGTGCTCGGCTTACATTTCCACCCATCAGGCTGCTGAGTTGATGAAGCGCGAGGCCATGACGCACTATAAGTCGAGCCTCTTCTCGGGTTATGATACTGACCAATCCATGCTGCGCATCGGTGCGATGAACATGATGCTGCACGGTGTGGAAGAGCCCAATATCAAGTATCAAGACTCCCTTTCTTCCGACAATGAAGAGCGTGACTGTTACTCCTTGATTATGGCCAATCCGCCCTTTAAGGGAAGCCTTTTTAAGGAAAACGTGAGTAAAGACCTCCTCGCGCTCTGCCCCTCGACTAAGACCGAACTCCTCTTCGTGACGCTCTTTACCAAGATGCTC
>JAGCML010000309.1 GCA_017646485.1 Kiritimatiellia bacterium | reverse complement strand
TTATTCATCAAGTAACTCGTCTGCCATGCGGTACCGTTAATCCAGTCAATGCGCGTGCTACCCGTCTTCACCGCATGTTCCACATCTAAGACATGGAATGCCTGCGGATTCAAAGCATAACGCATCTGCGCAGCCGACTGCGTCAAGAAGTCACCGTGGATTTCGCCACGTTCCAACTGATCACGGTAGATCCAGTGCGTCTGACCGAGGTTACCATTGCCAATCGGAGCGGCATTGAGCGCACCCACCGTGGCCATACGGCGAAGCAAGGGGTCATGCCCCTCCTCACCAGCATCAGCGGCAATCGAACCGCGACGCGTGGTACCCTTCGTCGTTGTATAAATCTGATCAACACGCCACAAAAGCGCCAAACGATGGATCATATCTGCAGGTGCGCCACGAGAACCGCCCACCTTCGTACCCACTTCATTACCACACGGTCCCGACACCAAGAGGTCGGTCATCCACTGTTGATCCTTCATCAACGCATTTAAGAGGTCCACACCATACTTATCCTGTGCAGCCACTTCGGAAATCTTGCCCTGATGACCACGATCCGACTCATATTCGAAGAAGAGCGCACCGCGCGTCAATGCCTTGATGTAATCGGCATCTGGCGTTTCCCCTGTCAAGAGATTCTGCACGGCATCAGCGACAGCTTCGCCATCTGCTGTTGCGCCAGGTGTCTTCGCATCCACAAGGGCACGCTGCGCATCCAAGACACTTGAAATCTCCATCGTGGAATCATCAACCACAATTTGCGTAGCATTCGGTGCCGTCAAAGCCGTGGACGTCTGCACGGGGTTCACCGAGAAGTAACCATTCGAGTAGCTCGTTGGGCCACCATCGGTGTAACCTTCAATCACGATTGCGACATTGTTATACTTCGGCTTACCAGTCCAATCCTTTTCATGGAGCGGGAAGATCTTATTGATATCCTTCGGCAAGTAGAAGTTGAAATTCAATTCATTACGACCCCAAACGGAGACGGGATAAGAGAGCGGCGTAAAGGCAGCCATATCGTCGCCATTGGTCGGTGCATTCGCATCTGCCGTAGCCTGCGTACCATCGAAGATCAAGGTACCCTGCGTCGGGTCATCCAATTCAGCGGTATCAATGTAAATCTTAATCGAATTGACATAGAGTTCATAACCACCATTCATCTTCATCAAGAAGTTATGCCAGCCCTGGTAGTGAATAAAGTAGTCATTACCATAACGCATCACCCACTTGAAGTAGCGATAACCGTGAGCGTCCGTTGTATCATTAAAGGCATGGCCATCCTGGGCCATCATCTCTTCTGCAGTGACGGAGCCAGCGTTATCAGCGCCCGTCTTTGCAGTAGGTGCATACAAGTTGTAATTCTTCCAACCGAAACCGATGGTCACAGGGCCAATGCCACGCATGAGGAGCTGGCCACGAGCTCCTTCTGCCCAGAAGGTGGAGGGATTCGCAGCGATGGCTTTACGTGCGTACACTTCTGCCGTGGTCATGTCACCGTTTTGCTTATATAAATTAAAGCCACACAAGAGTGCTTGCTGATATTCATTGTCCGAATACTTCACCAAGCGCGTATTATCTACCAAATTTGCAAGCGCGGCCTTACGTTCATCGCTCATTGCCACGCGGTACGTTTCTGCCGTACCATAGAGGTCATTATTCTTCACGCGACGCGTTGCGCCCGAGACATCCTGCGGATCCCACGCGGAAATCTGATTAAAGTCAGCCTGACGTGCCGCAGCAAAGTTCAAATAGGGCAAGCTATAGACATTATCTTCGAGTTCAATTAAAGCATCAGCCAAGAGCGCAGCCTTGTAGATGTCCAGCGTAATGGTGCGACCGCCAGCATCTTGAATCACGCCTTCCACCACCTGCATGCCCATATCTCCATTGGCGGCAGCAGTTGCCAGGGTGTCAGCCGTAACGCTACTAATTGCGTTCTTCTTGGTCAAATAAGCTTCATAATTCGCGGCGCGATCGGCCACCAAAGCCTGCAATTCGGCCTGGCTCATGTACGACACGCCACGTTCCAAAGCGAACATCTTGCCTTCGCCATCGTACAAACCAATCAAGGGCCACGAGTGCGCGCGTGAAGAAGCGCTCTGCGCATGATTGAGCGTACCTGCATACGCATTATCACGCGAACGCGCTGAAACATTCACGCCTACATTTTCGCCTTCCGTGATGACATAATCCGTCTCCGGCCAATCATACACCGTCGTCACAAACTTCTCGCCAATGCCCTTTCGCCACTCCACAAGCAATTGGCTACCGCGTTCACACCAGTCCCAGCCCGTAAAGAGGACGGCGATATACTGCTTACTACTGTTCGCATCAGCAATCGCATCCTTCATTTCCTGAAGCGTCTTCAAGTCAGTCAAAGCCGGTGGCGTTTCCACATAACGCGGCGTAGCCTGCTCTTCAGCCGTTTCGCTCGCGGGCCATACACCGCGCGTCGCACTATACGAATAACGCGAAGCCGCCTGTTCAGCGTCTCCAGCGAAAACTGTGGAAGCAAACA
>JAGCML010000031.1 GCA_017646485.1 Kiritimatiellia bacterium | reverse complement strand
TGCACGCCATCACCGTGGTGTATTTGAGATAAAGCGCCGGAATCTCCATCTGAAGCCACCCCTTGATGCCGGGTCTGCGCCCTACGATGATGCCATCCTCCGTGCGGCGCAGGGAATTGTCCACATAGCACTCCAGATCCTCCATCAGGCTCCCGAAGCGCAGCAGGGCCTCGTTTGATTCCTTCACCTTCACCCAAGCATCAATTATCTCCTCCCTCGTCGGACAGCGGTTGAGCGTCATTCGCATGCGGATGCGGCGACGTTCCTCCGCAAGCGTCTGCCGCCGGGCCTTCTCCTTGACGTAATAATGCGGCCGGACAATCTCGTGCCTTGCGCGGTCGATGCGCCTCGTAAGCTCCTTTCGCAGAAACGAGGCGCCCAACCACACGGCCTCGAACACCGCAACGAAAGCACCGGCCTGTATGGACGGGCGGAAGGCGTTCATTATCTTCTTGCCCTCTTCAAGGGTAATGCCGTTGTATCGGCAGAACTTCGCGAGGCCATCGGTCATTTCGCAAAGGTCGCCGAAGGCCTTCCTTCTGGCGATTGCGCGGCGGCGGCTGGATTCAGCGCGTTTCCTGCGCTCGGCATGTATCGCCCGCTCCACAGGCTCGTACTTCGCCATCCAGGCCTTGAAGCGCCGCATTTCTGCATCTTCAGTGCTTCCCGCTCCAAAGCCGCGCGCTTCTCGCACCTTGGCATCTTCAGCGCGCCCCTTTGCAGCATTGCCTTCACTTCCCGCTTTGGCGATGCCTGCGTGACACCTCACCGGCGGCACTGCCGCCGATGCTGTGGCTTGCTCCTTGATGCGCTTTCCGTAATCTTCTTCTCTCTTTGCCATTCTCCACCTCCCATCACGGGATTGCTGTGCGCTGCCCTCAGCCGCGAACCGGCATCCCCCAAAAACAGATGAAAAGGATAGCACAACGCAGACTTGAAGTCAAGATTTAGGTGCGGACGAAATCTTTGAAGTTGAAATCGGGGGCTGCTGTAGCATGCTTTTTGTCGTGTGACAATCATCGCCTGTCATTCCAAATTTGGCAGCTGGATGCTGTGGACGCTGTAGACGCTACTGGATGCTGTGGATGCTGAATTTAGGGTAGTGGGCGGTTATTTATCTATCTATTGGGAGGAACGCAAAACCGGGGTAAAACCGATTTGGTTGCCTAAAACGGTGGTTCTCAACGTCCAACTGCCGAATTTAGGATGAATGAAGGGTAATGAGAATACTCATCGTCGCAAGACTCGCCCTTAATTAATGAAGAATGATGAGATTATTCCTCGCCGCGGAGCTCACCCAAGCATTCTCCCTCTTGAAAATCAAATGTCCTATGCGTCATACGCACCGTACACGTCCTCTGGCTACTTCCTTGTCGCGAAACGCCCCTGCACCAAAAGAGCAATGAGAAAAGAGAGAGTCTCCGAAACGCCTCCACTCACCCACTCCTACACTCCCAACTAATCCACTCCTACACCTAAAACTGGAAGAAGAGCTCTTCATTCACCAATCACTGCCGTGCCTTTCGACTCCACCACCGATAGCCTGCGTTTGCAGCCGTCAAAGGCATTGCCGCATAAAATTCCGTACGA
>JAGCML010000308.1 GCA_017646485.1 Kiritimatiellia bacterium | reverse complement strand
GGGCCACAGGCCCGTAATCCACAGATGCGAAGCCCGTAATCCACAGATGCGAAGCATCGTAATCCACATAGCCGTCAGACCCGTTAACGGTATAAATCAAAACAGCCGTCGGGAAGACGGCTGTTTTGGGGGTTGGCATCAAGTTTGGGATTATTCCCATTCGATGGTGCCGGTGGGTTTCGGGGTGATATCCACGAGCACGCGGTTGATACCAGGGACTTCTGCGGTGATACGTGCGGTGATGCGTTCCATCAATTCCCAATCGAGGCGTTCGACGGAGGCGGTCATTGCGTCAACGGTATTGACGGCACGGATGATGCAGGGCCATTCGAAGGCGCGCTTACCATCGCGGACACCCACGGAGCGGATGTCAGGGATAGCGGTGAAGTACTGCCACACCTTACCACGGAGGCCTGCCTTATCAAATTCTTCACGAAGGATTGCATCCGATTCGCGGAGGGCTTCGAGGCGGTCACGGGTGATTGCACCGAGGCAACGCACACCGAGGCCGGGACCCGGGAAGGGCTGACGATAGACCATCGCTTCGGGGAGGCCGAGTGCCACACCGCAAGCGCGCACTTCATCCTTGAAGAGCATCTTGAGGGGTTCGACCAATTCAAACTGCAAATCTTCAGGCAAGCCACCGACATTGTGGTGAGACTTCACGCACTTCACGGTCTTTGTACCGGACTCGATGATATCGGGATAGATGGTGCCCTGTCCGAGGAAGGCGATGCCATCAAGCTTACGTGCTTCTTCTTCGAAGACGCGAATGAATTCAGCACCGATGATTTTACGCTTCTGTTCAGGATCAGCCACGCCTGCAAGCTTATCGAGGAAGCGATCGGTCGCATCCACGTAGACGAGGTTGGCACCGAGTTCCTTACCGAAAACATTCACAACTTGTTCGGGTTCACCCTTACGGAGCAACCCGTGATTGACGTGCACGCAGGTCAACTGCTTACCGATGGCGCGAATCAACATAGCAGCCACAACGGAGCTATCCACACCGCCGGAAAGTGCGAGCAACACCTTACGGTCACCGACCTGACGGCGGATGAGTTCCACCTGGTCAGCGATGAAGTTTTCCATGTTCCAATTGGGGGATGCCTTGCACGTGTCAAAGATGAAGGGCTTTAATTCATCCAAGGTCGGCACGGGGCCTTCGGTCACCATCGCAGGCAAACCAGAATCCGTCATTGCAGCGGAAGGTTCAACAATCTGTCCTTCGTAAGCACGATTCGGGCCCTTAGCAAAAACAAAACCGCGCACATTAGGGAGCGCGGCAAGCTGTTCTGCGGTCAAGTCATGGGGGTGAATTTCAGAATAAACACCGAGTGCACGGATATCTCGGGCAATGCGCGTTGTGTTCTCGCTGCCAAGATCAATAACAACAATCATATCCTGTTGCATAACCACTCCTTTTTTCAAAAATAGGGTGAAATTATAGCAAAAAGAAAACCGCGTGGTTAGATTTTTTTCATTTTCGTAACCTGCGCAGGATTGCATTTCACAGACAGACAGGATTTCACATCTGCGCATCCAATAAGCCCCTTCCCGCTTCGAAAAGGTGGAGCAATATGAGAGAAGGTTTAACGCGAAGGTTCTTCGCCAAAGGCGTAGTGTGGGCCGTGCGTCATCTTTTCACGGTAAGCGGCAGTATTATGAATGAGCTCAGAGAGCGTGACTGGCTTAAAATGATTGACATCCACACCGGCATTATAGGCGCGTGGGATGGTCTGTAAGAAATTGAAGTAAGGGTCGCAGGTGTTGTTATGAATGTGACCATAGATGTGGTGGGCGCCGTGACGACGGCGATACCAGTCCATCATCGGATAGTGGCTCACCGTGTAGTAGGTGCCCTTATAGTCCCCTTCTAAAACAAAGGCCGCCTCTTCAAACCAGTCTGAGAGTTTGACCGTCTTCATCCATGCACGATCGTGATTCCCAATCACAAGGTGTTTTTTACCCTTCAATTGCGAGAGGTACTCCACCGCAGGGCGCGCATTGCGATACATTAAGTCGCCCACGATGTAGACGTGATCCTCATCTGTCACACGCGCATTCCAATTATTAATAATCAACGCATCCATTTCTTCAATAGAGGCAAAACCACGCTTAGCCCTGATCTTATCATGGCCGAAATGTGGGTCTGCGATAAAGAATACCATATGGTGCGCCGCTCCTGCGTTGTTACATCGTAGAGAGAATGAAAAAAAGACACCCTCACCTAAATTATAGAATCACTATAGCATATTTACATATTGTGTGGCACATGCTTTCTGTTTATTCAGCAGAAAGCTCCTCTAAAGCGAGTGCGGCTTCTTCCCACTCCATGGTCAGTTTGCCCAAGTCAAATTCCAATGCCTTCAAGCGTTTGCCCGCTTCAGCCATGCCCTGCGCATCAAGCGACCCATCGCCCAGCGACTCTAAAATGGTCGCCTGCTCTGCTTCAAGTTTCGCAATTGCGGCCTCGGCCTCAGCGACCTTTCGCTTCAATCGCTTCATTTCGGGCGCCTTCGCTGCGCGCTCCTGGGCACGTTGGCGACGTAAATCCTTTGCGGAAACCTTCGCCTCGCGCGGTGCCTCCGCCTCAGCTTCAGGAGCCGTTTCTGCACCAATCTTCTCTAAGTAGTAATCATAACCACCAGGGAAACGGCGAATCCCACGACGAGAGACTTCAAGGATATTCGTCGCGGTGCCTCGCACAAATTCCACATCGTGCGAGACGAGCACCACAGTGCCATTGTATTCACGCACCGCCTTCTGCAAGGTTTCGCGACCTTCAAGGTCAAGGTGTGTGGTGGGTTCGTCCAACAGAAGGAAATTCGGCGGATTTAAGAAGATGCGCACAAAGGCCAAGCGAATCTTTTCACCGCCCGAGAGCACCTTCACCTGCTTAG
>JAGCML010000307.1 GCA_017646485.1 Kiritimatiellia bacterium | reverse complement strand
GCATGAGGTTGGCCATGCACGCATCCATACCCACATAGTCGCGATAGGTGTGCTTCAAGTGGCGCACGGTGCTGACTAAGTAACCATAAGGACCCGTGATGCAACGGCCACATTCCAGATAGATCTTCAATTCTGGGTGACCCTTTGCAATCAGGCGTTCTTCGTAAGCCTTGCGGATGCCTTCGCCCACGATTTCCAAGTTGACGCCTTCCTGTTCGGGACGATAGGGGATACCGATGCCACCGCCAAGATTGACGAATTCAAAGGTGATGCCTAACGTGGCCTGAAGTTCGGCAATGAGGTCGAAGAGGAGAATCGCCGTATCAATGAAGTACTGCGGATTCAATTCGTTCGATGCCACCATGGTGTGCAAGCCAAAACGCTTGACGCCCTTTTCCTTGAGGAGGCGATAGCCTTCAAAGAGTTGCTCACGCGTGAAGCCATACTTTGCTTCTTCGGGCTTACCAATGATGGCGTTGCCCCCCTTGAGCGGACCAGGATTGTAACGGAAGCAGACGAGCTCAGGGAGTTTGCCGCAAGCTTTTTCGAGGAATTCGATGTGGGAGATGTCGTCAAAGTTGATATTGGCGCCCATTTCCACTGCACGCACGAATTCTTCAGCCGGGGTGTCATTGGAGGTGAACATAATCGCTTCACCCTCCAAGCCCACCTTCTGCGAGAGCAGGAGTTCTGGCAAGGAGGAGCAGTCTGCACCAAAACCCTCATCCTTCAAAACGCGCATCAGGAAGGGATTGGGTGCGGCCTTGACGGCAAAGAAGTTGCGGAAGCCTTTGTTCCATGCGAAGGCAGCCTTCAAGCGACGCGCATTGGCGCGGATGGCCTTTTCATCATAGAGGTGGAATGGGGTGGGCCAACGCGTTGCGATATCGCGCAATTGCGCTTCAGAACACGGTAATGTTTTTTCAGACATGAGTAGACCTCAGGGAATGTTTGGAGTAAAGGGAATCTCTTTTGCGCCTTGCCACAACGCTTCAATATCATAGTATTCGCGTGCTTCAGGGGCGAAAACATGGATGACAACGGTGAATGCGTCAAGCAAAACCCAACCGCTATCCGATTCACCAGAGGTACGATAACGCGTATCCGAGCTGGTCTTGAGATAGGTCTGTGCTGCTTTTTGAAGCGCCTTTAAGTGTGGAGCAGAGGTGCCCGAGGCGATTACGCAAATATCTGTCACTGTGGAAATGCCACGCACATCCAAAATACGGATGTCTTCAGCCTGCTTGTCATACAGTGCTTGTGCGATGCCCAGTACGAGAGCTTCATTGGTTTGTGTCATGGGATGTTGTCTCCTTTATAAATAGAGGTTGTGATCCCGAAGGTAGCGAACTTCTAAATCACAAATAGGATACCGAATTGGACGATTCTCCGCAACTGTTGCGCGGATGTCCGAACTGGAAATGTCAATCAGGGGCCCTGTGAGTCGATGGGCTTTCAAGCCCGGCACAGGATCCGTTTCTGGTTCATCTACACCTGGACGATCAAAGAGGATGAACTCGCAAAGGCTGGGCAATGCTGCTGCGCGATACCATTTTGAAAAGGAGCGCGCAGAGTCCATGCCCATGATGAACCAAAAGGTGGTCTTGGGTTCTGCCTGACGGAGGGCCATCAAGGTGTCATAGGTGTAAGTCTTCCCGCCACGGAAGATTTCACGGCAGTCTAAGGTAAATTGTGGATACGGCGCTAAGGCTAAGCGTAACATCGCACAACGATCCTTTGCCGCTGCCGGCGCATGTGCTTTAAGTGCTTGTTGCGCACAGGGCATGAACCGCACTTCGTCCAGACCAAAGGCCTCCAATGCCGCTTGCGCGAGGGCGATGTGGCCCTCGTGAACCGGATCAAATGAACCTCCTAAAAGTCCGACGTTGCGTTTCATGGGATGTGCTGAATTAGTCAAAGAAGGATTCTGGCGGGGTGGCGACAGGACGCAATTCAAATCGTTCTGTTTCCGGGGTGAGGCCATATTCGGATTCTGCCGCATCAGAGATGCGGAAGACATAACGGAAGGCGAAGATGACGCCTGTTAAACCCAAAAGAATCAAGAAGAATAAGAGGGCCTGATAGAACATGCGTGGCGTGTAGTAGCGACCTTCGTCGCCTTGCAAACGCTTGACCTTCGGGCGAGTCGCGCCTGTGAACAGGTTGGAACATGCAGTCGTAAAACGCTTACCCAAGGTTGACAAGGTGAACAGGTGCGGATTGGGTGGTTCCGGAACCGGTTGCTGCGGCCCAAAGATTCGACGTTCATTGAGCGGTTGCGGCTTGAGTTCATCCGAACGATCCCGTTGCTGCACAACCTTGCGTTCGCGCTTTTCTTGTTCAAGAGGTCGTCCAAAGATGGCGCGATGCGGATGGCGGGGCGCTGGGGGCGGTGCAACGGGTGCCGCAGGCGCAGGGGCTTGTTCTGTAAGGGTGTCCCCCGTCAAGGTGAAGGCCGCAGGTGCTTCAGCCACTGGCGTAACGGGCGGCGGCGCAGAGAAGGTCGGTGTTGGCGGCGGAGTTACGGGTGTTGCTGGCGGTTCAATGGGCTCCGCAGGCGGCGTGAACACTGGTGTCGGCTGCACAACGGGCTCTGCGGGTGGCGGCGTAAAGAGGTCTGCGGGCGGCGGTGTAAATGTTGGAGCCGGCTGCACTACGGGTGCTGCAGGCGGTGGTGTGAAGCGTGGAGCCGGAGCTTCCTCAAGAGAGGGGAGTTCTTCGGGTTTCGGCACGGAGGTAAAGGTGTCCTCTGCGGGCTTCACAAGTTTGTGAAACGTTGCCTTTGGCGTCGAATCGGGTGCGGGTTCCTTCGGCGGAAGGGTGCGATGTGCGCCAGTGTGAATGGGGTCTGGTGGACGCACGGGAATCTCTCGCACCGTTTGACAAGAGACTGGGCGCACCTTGGCATTTCCTCCAGCACTCATCGCTAAGTATTCTTGGATGAGAGGCTCGGGGTCAATCCCTAAGAGTTCGCAATAAAGTCTGATGTGTCCCTTGGCGTAAATGGGGGCTGGAATCTTCTTGATTGATTCAGACTCCAACACATCAATGTTGCGAGTCATCAAGTGCGTGCGCTCTGCGACATATTCTTTTGTCCAGCCACGTTCAAGTCGTTTTTGCTTTAGGGTTTCACCGAAAGACATGTTTAACCTCTGGCATTAGGGATGAATCAATTGTAAAAGGGGCTCAACTTCGTTAGGATTGAGACGAGGGACGTCGGATTTCTGGTAATTCAAGTGAAATCGGATCAAAGTCACCTAAGCCAAAATCATCCCCGTCAGGCGCAGGGGGCGCCTCGTCAAGGGGTTCATAATGATAGTCTGGCGTGACTTCGGGTTCGCTATTGTTGACAAATTCCTGAGTGGGTTCACTGGCAGAGGCATCGCTACGCGTATCAAAGGCTGCCGCTTCTCCGTCGGTCCCTGCCAGCTTTTGACGTTCTTCTGCGTTCAAGTCTACGAGGATTTCGCGTGAACCACCGCGTCCCATCGGCCCAATGATGCCGCGTTCTTCCAACATATCCGTGATGCGTCCAGCCTTCTGATAGCCAATCTTAAACCGACGTTGCAAGACCGAGGTGGAGAAACGACCTGTCTGACGAATGTACTCCAATGCTTTGAGGTAGAGGCCTTCGTCGGACATATCGTCATCGGCGCCGAGCTCAATGGCAGGCTCCTCCTTCGGGGTGACGAGGCCTTCCAAGAGGGAGTCCATGTTATGATTGGCCTTCTCTTCTGGGATGCGTTCCATCGTGCCGACGAGTGCATTGTCAAAGGCGGGACCTGCTTGATTACGAATGAAGTCGCAAATCGCATCGATGGACTCATTCGTGACCCAAGCCGCCTGCGAACGCACCGTGGGCTTGCCCGAACGTCCGAGCAACATATCACCCTTACCGATGAGGTTTTCTGCACCAGATTCGTCAAGGATGGTGCGCGAGTCATTGGCTTGTGCCACGCGAAGGGCCACACGACCAGGAATGTTGGATTTAATGGTACCCGTGATGATGTCGGTGGTGGGGCGCTGCGTTGCGATAATCAAGTGAATACCTGCTGCGCGTGCCTTTGCTGTGATGGCGGCAATCGGGGTCTCAATTTCAGCACGAACCGCTGGATCATTCATCAAGTCGGCGAGTTCGTCGATAATCAACACGATGAAGGGCAATTGTACCGTCGGATTATCGCGATGCGAGAGCGGATTCTTGACGCGTGCATTGTATTCGCCGATATTACGCACACCGTAGCGTTGCAGGAGTTCGTAGCGACGTTCCATTTCGCGTCGTGCCCAACGCAACGTGAGCATCACCTTCTTGGGTTCCACCACGACGGGGTTGAGCAAGTGCGGCAGGTTGTCATACGATGTGAATTCCACACGCTTGGGGTCAACCATGAGAAGGCGCAGACGGTCGGGCTTTCTGCACATGAGCAGACCAATCAACATGTCATTCACGGCAACGGACTTACCAGAGCCTGTGCCACCAGCCACCAGCAGGTGAGGCATTTCGGCCAAGTCAACAATGAGATCGCCACCTGTGGCCAGTTTACCCAGTGCCAACGGCAAATCCATCTTACGCTCTGCCTTACGCCAGGCTTCACCTTCCAAGATTTCACGTAGGGTAACCGACTGACGAACGCTATTGGGCACTTCAATGCCGACGAGGTCTCGTCCTGGAATCGGGGCCTGAATACGGATTGATTCCGCACGCAAGTTCATGAGGAGGTTGCGGCGGGTGCCTTCAAATTTCTTGAGGTCGACATTGGGTTCTGGGCGAATTTCAAACTGCGTGAGTACGGGACCACGTTTGTAGTTCACCACCTTTGCACCAATGCGGAATTGGGAGAAGACGCCTTCAATGGCTGCAATTGCGGACTGGATATCCTCCGCTTCGCTCTTTTTCGGTGGAATCTCGCCTAAGAGTTCGAGCGGTGGCAGGCCATAGTCTTGGACATAGGCTTCGGGTTCGGTATTGTCATTGGCCGCAGGTACGGGTGCCGTGATGGATTTTTCGGGCGAAACCGGCTTCAAAATAGGTGTATTTTCAGCCTGCAGGGTGAAGGGCTGAGGTTCGGGGGCAGAACGTGTCGCCGGCGCCATGGGTTCGGGGGCGGGTGTCGGCGGTTCAAAGAGGGGCTCTGCTGCAGGCTGACGCTTGGGCGGAACCCACGTATCTTCATTGAG
>JAGCML010000306.1 GCA_017646485.1 Kiritimatiellia bacterium | reverse complement strand
GTTCGCTTTGCTTACTGGAGTTCAAAGTTCGGAGTGGGTAGCTAATGTATTCGCTACGCTCAACTAAACTTTATAAAGGGGCAGCGTTCCGTCGGCATGCTTGGGGAAAAACTTGCGCAGCAAGGTTTTCCATTGCGCCAAGCTGCTCGACGGAACAAGAGATAGCGTTCTTGCGTTAAAAATAAATGCAGTCCTGCACACTGGCAGTGCTTTACATGCTTCGCAGATGCGTTGGCTTTTCGTGGGCGCAGCCCTAGTGTTACGAAAAGCTCGACGCATCTCCTAGTGTTCGTAGTGTTAAAATCCACATGCAGTCCTGCGGCGCAGCCGCCTACTCAGACCCCAGAACTCAAGTGAGCGTAGCGAACGGAACTCTAAACTGTGGCGCAGCCACACCCACATGCAGTCCTGCGGCGTAGCCGTCTGGGAAAGGGCGGGGATTGTTTACTATGGAGGGGTTAACGAATGGTGTTTTTTTAAGGCATTTGCTTTGCGGTTGCCCTTTTTAGAGTTGAGTTGGATATTGAAGATGTGGTACTATTATTAATGTACCTATTAGGGCAGCACCCTTTTAGGGTGTATTAATCAAAGCGTGGAGTATTCGCTATGAAATGTAAGAGTATTGTAATGACGGTTGCGAGCATCGCGGCGTCATTGTTATGTGCAACCCCATTGAAGATGGATTGGAAGCCGACCGCAACTGCCCCAGAAGCAGTGGCACGTCCGTATGCAGGCCTTTTGGATAAGACCTTGGTCGTCGCAGGTGGTTCTACCTACGGTGAAACAAAGGGATATTCGCAGACGATTTCCACGTATAATCCTCAGACGGATACTTGGACGCAGGTGGGTGCATTGCCTGAAGGTATTGCTGAAGGTGCTTCGGTGCCGGTGAATTTGGGTTCGGCTGTTACTCCCGACTGGCGTTTGATTTGCGTGGGTGGTGTGACGGCAAATGGAGCTTCTTCGAAGGCTTACTTGTTGAAGGCTGATGGCACGACTGAAGCACTTCCTGACTTCCCGCACGGTACGTTGTCGATGACCGCAGCCACCGCATGGGATGGCGGCGCAGTGTTCGCATGTGGTCTTTTAAATGGTCAGTTGACGAACAAGGTCTTCACGTTGAAGCGCGTGGAAGGCAAGTGGACCTGGGGCGAATTGCCTGCATTGCCTGGAGCGCCTCGTGCACAGGCTGTGGCAGCTGCTCAGTATGGCGACCAGAAGTCGATGGTGCTCGTGGTCTATGGCGGTGCAGTCACCGCTGAAGACGGCAAGTCCGTGGCTGACTTGAAGGGCTGGGGCTACACGAAGAACTTTGATGGCCAGTGGGGTTGGAAAGCGCTTGAAAATGCGCCCGTTTCCACCATCGGTGCGACCTTCCAGGTGATTGGTGACCAGCATGTTTTGCTCATTGGTGGTTACAATGAAGAAATGTGGAATCGCGTCAATCGTCTGACCGACGAAGCGCGTAACCAACTCTTTGCCGAAAAGCCCGCAGCATTTAATTGGAATCGCACCGTTTGGTCCTATCATGCCGTGACAGGCAAGTGGGCGAAGTATGGCGAAATGCCTGAAGAGGTGTTGCCGCGTTGTGGTGCAGCTTCGGTCGTGTTGCCCGCTGTCGGCAAGGAAATGCCGAAGGTGCTCATCGTCGGCGGTGAAGTGAAGCCGAAAGAACGCACCAATGTTGCGAATTTGATTAGCTTTACGCGTCAGGGTTGGGCCTTCTCTTGGGTGAGCTGGGTCGTGATTGGCGTTTACTTCTTGGCCATGGTCGGCATGGCAATGATCTTCGTCTTGCGTCAGAAGACCGCAGATAGCTACTTCCGTGGTGGCAAGAGCATTCCGTGGTTTGTGGCGGGCATGAGCATCTTCGCAACGATGTTGAGCTCGATTACCTTCATCTCCATTCCCACGATGACCTACATCGGTGACTGGCGTTACTTCCCGATGGTGCTCTGCATCTTGGCGATGGCTCCGATTGCAATTTACTTCTACCTCCCCTTCTTCTGCCGTTTGAACATCACCAGTGCTTACGAATACCTTGAAAAGCGCTTCAACTTGGCGATTCGTCTCTTCGGTTCTGCCGTGTTCAATATCTTCATGGTGTGCCGTGTGGCCGTCGTGACGCTCTTGCCGGCGCTCGCTTTGGACGCTGTGACCGGTATTGGCGTGGAAAACTGCATTCTCATTTGCGGTGTGGCAACCATTCTCTACTGCTGCGTGGGTGGTTTGGATGCCGTGATTTGGAGTGACTTCGTGCAGGGCATCGTCTTGCTCGGCGGCGCCGTGACCGTGTTGGTTATGCTCATCATGAAGACGAATGGCGGCTTCGGTGGCTTCATCGATATCGCTCAGGAACACGATAAGTTGCGCTTGCTCGACTTCCGTTTCCTCTTGAAGGAACCCGTCTTCTGGGTCGTGGTCATTCAGGGCTTGGTGAGTAACCTCTCGAGTTACACCTCTGACCAGTGCGTGGTGCAGCGTTACATCGCTTGCACAAACGAAAAGAAGGCCGCAAACTCCATTTGGTTTAACGGTGTGCTTTCGATTATCGCTTCTGTGATCTTCTATGCAATCGGTACTGCACTCTACACGCATTACTTCAGCACCCCTGAACTCATGGACGTGACGATGCCGAAGAGCGACTCGGTCTTCCCCATCTTCATGGCGATGGAATTGCATCCTGTGATTGCAGGTTTGGTGATTGCGGCAATCTTTGCTGCTACCATCTCCACCCTCTCTGCAAACTTGACCTCCGCATCGACCGCAATTACCACCGACTTCGTCTTGCGCTTCAAGCCCTCTTTGACGGGCCCGCAACAGGTGAAGTGCGGTCGTATCTGCGTGATTGTGATTGGTATCCTCGGTGTGGGTGCTGCACTCACCTTGGCCCAACTCCCCACGCGCTCGCTCTTCGATGAGTTCCAGAAGTTCATCGCTATGTTGACCGCTGGTTTGACCGCCCTCTTCTTCATGGGTATCTTTATGCCTCGCGTGGGTGGTATTCCTGCAGTGGTGGGTCTCTTGGCCAACTACTTCGTGTGCTATGGTTTGGATTTGATTCCTGCTGGCAGCGCCCTCAGCGTGATCAAGCCGCATCCGTTCGTCTACGGCGGTATTGGTTTGGTGATTTGCATCTTGGTGGCTTGGGTGCTCTCTTTCGTCTATCCAAACAAGGTGGATACGAAGGGCTTGACCCACTTCTCTCGTCCTGAAAAAGAAGACGAAGCTTAAGCAATGCGATTCTTAACGACGCTTCTATTCTGTTGCTTCGGTGCTGTGACGCTTCTGGCGTCCACATCGAAGCACATTCGTCCAGTCTCTGTTGGGATGGCCTTTGACACCTTGAGTTATGTCATGGGTGAAGAGGTGCCGGTGCGCCTTTGGGTGCGCAATAATACGGCTACGACATTGACATTAGGGAAGGGGAATACGCCTGCCGGCGTCTTGGAAGTCTCCCGCGTGGGGGACTCCTTAAAGCGTTCGCTTGCGCTTGACGCTGGTGGATGTTTGCCTCGCCCCTTGCAGTTGAAGCCTGGGGAGGAACGCATCTTCCGTGTGGATGTCTCCAAGGCGGCCGCAATCTTCAATGAGGGCAAGTACTTTGTCACCTTCGGTGTCATCTTCCGTGACATGCGTTATGAAACGGAGGTCAAGGTGCTGGAAATCGTTCCGGGGAGCTTGATCTCTGAAGGGGTGCAACTCTTCGCCAGCGATCCCTATCGTCAGCGTCACTTCAAATTGGTGCGTTGGCCACGTGATCATGTCGATCGCATCTTTTTGCG
>JAGCML010000305.1 GCA_017646485.1 Kiritimatiellia bacterium | reverse complement strand
GAACGATACCGAAGCAGAAAAAGAGGCGACGCGTGCATTTATCGCAGGATTAAATGTGCAGCGGATTGATCGTTTACCCTATCATGAGTTGGGACTTCACAAGTATGAATCCCTGGGCATTCCCTATCGTGGCACCTCGCTTACTCCCCCTTCTCCAGAGGAACTTAAACTGTGAATCTTAAAGAAGACACCCTTTTGAGAGATGAACGCGAACGTCTTCAAGATACCGTTGAAGACATTCAATCTGCGATTCCTATTCCAGTAAAGAAGAAGTCCCGCTTCGACCCTCGTCGAATGATGGTGGTGACCTTTTTGGTCTTAATCACGGTGGGTACCTTTTTGCTTTCTACGCCATGGGCACAGGCCTCTGGCACATGGGCGTGGTTTAATCAGTCGCCGGTCTTTTCCTGGAATGCATTTTGGCATGCGTTGCTCGACAACTTCTTTATGGCGACCTCCTCCTCGTGCGTAACAGGGTTGACGGTCGTCAACGTCTCCTCTTACTACTCCACCTTCGGTCATGTCGTGCTGCTCCTTTGTATTCAATTGGGTGGTATTAGCTTATTAACGTTAGGGACGTTGTTGGTGACCATCTTGCTTGGTCGTGTACCTGCTGGTGGCGAAGACCAGGTCATGATGAGTTACGGCGCAGGTTCAATTTTACGTGCGAACAGCCTCTTAGGCCAGACGATTTGTTATGTATTTACCTTTGAATTCATCGGTGCCACGCTCCTTTTCCTTCGCCATTATTTTGTCCATGGACATGATTTAGCCAAGAGCATTTGGTTCTCTTGCTTTCATTCGGTGAGTGCCTTTTGTAATGCCGGTATTTCACTCTATGAGCAGAACCTCATTGATATGCGTGGAGACCTTGTTTACATCACAATCATTACGCTTTTGGTGGTGTTAGGCGGCATTGGCTTTTTAGTGATTGCGAATGTCTTCCATTATCGTCCCTGGAATCTTGACCTTCGTAATCGCGGTAAAATTACCCTTCACTCACGCATCGTCTTATGGGCTACCTTTTACTTATGCATTGGGGGTGGCTTGCTCTTTACCATCTTAGAGTGGAATCACTCCTTAAACTTTAAGGTGATTACGCCCTTTTGGCAGTCGCTCATTGAAGGAGATTGGGGTGCAACGATTGAGTCGTTACGCTTGAGTACCCAGCGTATTTGTTCGGGCATTTCACAAGCCGCAATGTTTCGAACCGCAGGCTTTAACTTCGTGGACATGGACGTTGTCACGCCGCCGTCCAACCTGCTCTCGGCCTTTTTGATGTTGGTGGGAGGTTCGCCGGGTTCGATGGCGGGTGGCATTAAAACCACCACCTTAGTGGTCCTCATCCTCACCATTCGTGCTTATTTGCGCGGTTCACCAGTGGTGCAACTGCATCGGCGCACGATTTCGGATACGATTTGCCGTGAAGCAATGGTGATTATCTTCTATTACTTATTGATGGTCTTTGCCTTCTACTTCATTTTATTGTTAACCGAACAACACATTATTGCCCAACGAGGCGACTTCGTGCTGTTCTATGAAGTTTCTTCAGCATTTGGTACCGTGGGACTTTCATTAAATGTCTCTCCCACGCTTTCCCCGATTGGGAAATTGGTCATTGCACTTGCAATGTTTATTGGGCGTATTGGGCCTATTTCCATTGCATTCATGATGGCACGCCGAGAACTCATTCATCACATTCGTTATCCCGAAGAAACGATTACCGTAGGTTAATCTATGCAAGATCTTATTGCCTGCACCCTTTGCCCACGTTGCTGTCAAGTGAATCGACTGGACGGCAAGACGGGATATTGCGGGAGTGCCATCCAAACGCGCATGTTCCGTTGGGGGCCACACTTTGGCGAGGAGCCACCGCTCTCTGGAACCCATGGTAGCGGCACCCTCTTCTTCTCCCATTGCACCCTCAAATGCATCTATTGTCAAAATGCTAAATGGAGCAATGGTGGTCGAGGTGAGGATTTAACCATTGAAGCTTTGCGTGAACGCTTTCAAGTGCTTTTTGAAAAATCGTGTCACAATTGGAACTTGGTCTCCCCTACACCATGGTTGCCACAAATTGATGCAGCCGTTCGGCCTTTGTTAGATGCGGGGATTCGCCTCCCCTTTGTTTACAACACCTCCAGTTATGAACGCCCAGAAACGCTTTCGCGCTATCAGCATCTCATTGATATTGGCCTTGCCGATTTGCGCTATGCCTCTGCAGCGAGTGCTTATGAAGGTTCAAATGCGAAGGACTATGTTGAGGCGGCGCGTGCTTCAATCCAGTGGATGTGGAATCACTTAGGCGCATTGGAGTGTGATGCTGATGGCATTGCCAAGCGCGGCTTAATTGTTCGCCTTTTAGCCTTGCCTGGGCGAACCAATGAACTGGCTGAAAACCTCATTTGGTTGCGAAAGACCCTTGGAAAAGGGGTAGCTGTGAGTGTGATGGCGCAGTATAATCCCGTTGGTTTAGCGGCGAATCTGCCGGGTTGGAATCGTCGCATTACGCCTGAAGAATTTGATCCTATTGCGGATTTGGTAGCAGATTTAGATTTTGAGAATGGTTGGATTCAACCTTGCGAAGATGAAACAGCCGAATGTATGTTGGGCGATGACATGGATGCCGGCTACGGAGAAGTACGTTAACCTTTACCCTGGAAATTGATTATGCCTGTTTACGATTATCGAGCAAAAGAGCGTGATCACGCTTGTGATTTCTGCCGTGATGGCTTTGAAATGATGCGCCTTTTAAGTGCACCGCCTTTAGAAACGTGTCCAGAATGTGGAGCACCCGTTGTGAAATTGATTTCTGCCCCAGCACTGGGCCGAAGCAAATCAAAATTAGATGATCGTGCAAAGGCCGCAGGATTTCATAAGTTGAAGCGCGTCGATAAAGGCGCATTTGAAAAACTTTACTAAGGAGGATTTGTATGACCGTAGAAGCATTAAACGCCCATTTTGGAGCTGCAGGTCGCATTGCGTTTCGTGAAGGTCCTGGTGGCCATCCGATTGCCGTTTTGGTTTCCCCGCAAGGTGTTTGCGAGGTGTCGCTTTATGGCGGACACGTTTTAACCTATCGTGTACTGGGTTACCAAGATACGCTCTGGTTGAGTCCATTGGCAGAATTTGAAGATGGGAAGGCTATTCGTGGTGGCATCCCAATTTGTTGGCCATGGTTTGGTAAAGCTCCCGATGGCATGCCCGCGGGTACACCTTCGCATGGCTTCGCACGTCGTTCACTCTGGCGCGTTGCACATACCGAATACGCCGCAAAAGAGACGATTCTCAAGCTTGAGCTCACCGAAGAGGATGCCACAGACCCCGCCTGGCCCTATGCCTATCGTCTTACATTGACCATCACCCTCGGCGACTGCTTGACCTTGGAATTATTGACGCGTAACCTTTCTGATACGCCATTTACTTATGGTGAGGCGATGCACACCTATCTTCGTGTGGGCGATGCGCGAAATATCCGTCTGCATGGGATTACGAAAGAGCCCCTCTCCTTTAATGATACCGACACGCACGATGTGGTTTATCCGAAGGAAGAACTGGTGGCCTTAATTAGTGACCCCGATATGGATCGTATGGTGGCACTGACTGCAGAAGATTCCTCGGCTGTCGTCGTATGGCATCCCGCATTGGACTGCGGTCTCGCTGATGTTTCTTTAGGTGGGCCGCGTCACTTCCTTTG
>JAGCML010000304.1 GCA_017646485.1 Kiritimatiellia bacterium | reverse complement strand
GCGTGAAGGTGTTCGGTGCGGAGGCCATGTGGCTCTGCAATGCGAAGAGGGCCTTCATGAAGGGCTTCGGGCCTGCGGCATAACCCAAACGCCAACCGGTCATGGCGAAGGTCTTCGAAAAACCGTTCACTGTGATCGTGTGGTCATAGAATTCGGGGCCAAAAGCCGCCATCGAGGCCTGCTGCACGTCACCATAGACCATCTTTTCGTAGATTTCGTCCGAGACAATCCAGAGGTCGTGGTTGATGGCCACTTCGCCGATTGCGCGGAGCTGTTCGGGCGTGTACATCATGCCCGTGGGGTTGGAGGGGGAGTTCATCACCACCGCCACGGTACGCGGCGTGATGGCGGCTTCAAGCTGTTCGGGGCTCATCAAGAAGCCATCTTCCACCGAGGTCTTCACGAAGACGGGAATACCGCCTGCCACGCGCACCATTTCCGGATAGGACAACCAGAACGGCGCGGGGATAATCACTTCATCGCCGGGGTTAATGAGCGTCTGGAAGACCTGCGAAAGGGCATGCTTACCACCGTTGGCGACCAACACCTGAGAGGGTTCGTACGCGACGCCATTTTCCTTCTGCAACTTTTCGCAGAGGGCGGCGCGCAATTCAGGCAAACCAGCCGCTGCGACATAACGCGTCTTGTCGGCATCCAATGCTGCGGCACAAGCCTTTTTAATGCAGTCGGGCGTATTGAAATCGGGTTCGCCGGCTGCGAAAGCGCAGACTTTAATGCCCTGAGCTTTGAGTTCTGCGGCCTTGCTCGTAATGGCGAGGGTGGCAGAAGGGGCGATAGCGGTGATGGTTTCATTCAGCTGCTTCATAGTCATTCCTTGTTGTTGAGAATGGAAATTCATTGCATTAAAACGCTACTATGATACCAAAACTCCCCCTTCTCACGCATTGAAAAAATGCGTTGCTCTTATTATTGTCTCTAATCTGTGCGCGGGATAACGCAGTATTCGTCGATAAAAAGGGGCGTGCCGAACCCCAACGGCGTGCTTGATGAGGCTTACAAACCCTAGGGTCGGGGTGGGGTAATGCCGTGATAGTGCACCACCAAAAGCGCGTGTAACGGCGCATTGTAGAGGAAATCGCAGGATTTGCCAAAGGTGTACCACGTCCACGTCGCGCACGTCCGAGCCTCTTCAGGATGAGTAGCTTGGAGGTGCGCGGTCAGTTTCTGGAGCGCACCACGAACGTCGCCCATCAACATGGGTGAGTCTGTGTCCAATGAAAAGGTCGCGCGGGGCGTTAATTGTGCGGTTGTAGCAAGCGCGTTAAACTGTTCCGCGGAGAGCGCGGGCAATTCATAAGCGGTGAGGCGCACCCAATCGCGCGCAAAGAGGGCATGGCCATACGTTTGATGTTGGTCAAAGACCAGTCGGCGTTCGGCAGGTAAAGGGAAGGGTTCGGCGACACAACCCCAACGCGCCGTCCACCACGCTTCACCCCAAAAGAGCAACGGACAGACGAGTATGAAGAGTAAAATGCTAAGGATCCAACGCATAACAAGATGCCCAAAGTATAACAAATGCGACAATCTCAAGCCTCAAAATAAACAAAATTGCAAAGAAGGTGCTAATTTGAAATAAAATTGTGAAAAAAGAAACGAAATTGCAAAGCGATTAACATGCGGGTAAATGTTCAACATGTGTT
>JAGCML010000303.1 GCA_017646485.1 Kiritimatiellia bacterium | reverse complement strand
TTTAATTCAGGTCTACGTGATCCTCGAAGACCTCGCAGACTAATCCACATTACGCTCTTTCACTCTCCTCAAAGGAACATCCCATGGCAGAGCCTTGTAAAGATACACGTCCCGATTGGGACACCTACTTTATGTCCATCGCCAATGTGGTCGCCACACGCGCCAACTGTTCGCGCCGCAAAGTGGCCGCAGTCATCGTCTCCGAGAATCGCATTATCTCGACAGGCTACAACGGCACACCGCGTGGCATCCTCAACTGCTTTGAAGGCGGCTGTCCGCGATGCTCTGGCAATGTCGCCAGCGGTGCCTCTTTAGAGGAATGCATCTGCGTTCATGTCGAACAAAATGCCATCTGCCAAGCCGCCTACTATGGCATTCGTTTGGCAGGCTCTACGATTTACGTCACCCTCACCCCCTGCTTGACCTGCGCCAAGATGATTATCAATGCGGGCATTCGTGAAGTGGTTTACGCCGGCAACTATGCCTTTGACGAACAGACCCAGAAGCTCCTCGCCGATGCAGGTGTGATTTGTCGCAGGTATGTCGCCCCTGAAGAAACGCCCGCCCAGTGAAGCGCCATTTCTCCCTTTTCAAAGGTCTCCTCGTCATTTCCGGCCTCCTCCTCGCTGGGAATTCGCTCTTCGCTGCGCCGAAAAATGAGGCCCTCCAACGCCTCAAGAGCCTACCGCCGCCCTTACAGTCTGCCTATGGCAACTACTTTGTCAGCTGTAGCACGCCCGAACGTGCGGCATTGCGTTGGCCCTTGATGCGCTTTGCCGAGACGGTGGGCACCAACCTGAGCGAGACCTTTCTGCCGTTGGGCTCCACGAGTTCGCCCTTAGCCATTGAGATTGGTGCGCAGACCAATGCGGTCACCACGATTGAACGTCGCACCTATCGCACTGGCGATGGCTTCTCGCAACTCGTCATTCGCGTGCCCAATCCAGAGACCGTCGACCTCGAAATCCTCCGCGAAGGGGTGGCCGAAGCCCTTTTGCGCGAACGCGTCCGCACAGAAACGGGACGTTACAGTAGCTTTACTTGGCCCACCTGGTTCCTCCGCGCTGTCGTGAACGCCTCCAAGGGCAACCTCTGGAAGACGGAAGCCTACGAACGGTTGCAAATCGATGCCATCCGTCAGGCGCCCGTCACCTTAGACCAAATTCTCCTCACGCGTGAACAAACCACCCCTGAGGCCGACGCCTTCTTTGCCCTCTGGCTCTTGGAAGAGACTGGTTACCTGCAGAAGGAAAATCGTTTATCACTCCTCACCACGCCCTGGTCCGCGGAAACCCTGCGTCAAACCTTGGAAGAAACCCAGTGGCAAGCGTGGCTCCAAGCGCAGACCGACCGCATCTTTCTGCCTGGCACGCTGACGCGAAGCCAGTTTAAGCGTTGGAAGGAATCGCTCACCGACCCCATCGATAGCGCAGATGCCGTCACGCAGGCGAACCGCTTCGGACGTGCGATGTTGGCCCGTCCCCGCCTCTTCCGTGATTTGTGCGACCTCTATCTCAAGGCCTACACCGCCTACATCTCTGAGGGCGAAGCGGCCTACAAGCCCCTACGTCGTCAAGCCGATGAGGCGGCCGCTATCCTCGAACAACACTTTTTACACAATGATTTGCTCACGGATGAAGCCCTCATCCCCGCAGGCTACACTTTAACACATGAGACTCCTCCGACAAAAGAATAGTCGGAACCTTTGAAAGATTCACCTATGAAAGCCAATGACACCGCCACCACCGTTGGAAAAATCAATCCTGATGTGCTCACCTTTACTGAAGGCAAAGACCCTGTGCTTGACCTGGCCCTCGCAGAGGTCGACTGCATCGGCACCGCCGCACACGTGACCATGCTCTCGCGCATGGACTACACACCGATTCTCTTTACAGAAGAACAGCGCATCCAGGTCTTAAAGGGCTTAAAGGAAATTATTGAAGAAGCCCGCCGTGGCGAATTTACCATTACCGCCGCTGACCAGGATGTGCATTTGGCGGTGGAACGTCGTTTGACCGAACGCCTCGGCGATCTCGGCAAAAAGGTGCACACTTGCCGTAGCCGTAATGACCAGGTCGCCGTGGATATTCGCCTCCATGTGCGCAACGAACTCAATGACCTGACCTCGGAAGTGGCCGCCTTGGCGAGCGCGTTGATTGAATTTGCCCGTCGTCACGCAGAGATTCCGCTCGTGGGTCGCACCCATTTGCAACCCGCCATGCCCAGTAGCGTCGGCATGTGGGCCAGCGCCTACGCAGAAATGCTCTTGGATGACGCCTACCTCTTGGAAGCCGCAGCGAAGGTCAACAACCTCTGCCCGCTCGGTTCCGCCGCAGGTTATGGCGTGCCCTTACCCATTGATCGTCAATTGACCTCTGATTTGCTCGCCTTTGATCGTCCACACCACAATGTCTTTTATGCCTCTTGTGCCCGCGGCAAGGATGAAGCCGTCCTCCTCTCGGCCTGCTCGCAGATTATGCTCTCGCTCTCTCGTATGGCCGAAGACCTCATCCTCTTCTCCATGCCTGAATTCCGTTACTTCACCCTGCCGCGCGAATTGTGCACGGGTTCCTCCATCATGCCGCAGAAGTACAATCCTGACGTGCTCGAACTCATCCGCGCAAAGGCCGGTCTCCTCGTTGGGTACGCCACTTCGGCAAATGTCATCTTGAAGGCGATGCCCGGTGGTTACAACCGCGACTTGCAGGATACGAAGGAACTCTACATGGAAGGTCTGCGCGTGACGCGTACTTCGTTGCGCATCATGAAGCTCATGGCTGATAACTTAACAGTCAATCCTGATGCCTGCCGTGCAGCCTTTGCCGAACCCGGCGTCTTCGCAACCGATCGCGCCTTAGAACTCGTCGCCGGCGGGATGCCCGTCCGTGATGCCTACGATCAGGTGCGACACCACTGGGAAGATCTCCGCGGCATGGACCCCGATGCCGTCATCGCAAAG
>JAGCML010000302.1 GCA_017646485.1 Kiritimatiellia bacterium | reverse complement strand
CGGCCTCCGACAGAGGTGGAGGTGCCTCTGCGGGATTCTTCGTTTGAGGAGGAGCCGAGGTTTGGATTTTGTGAAAGGACGCCCATGGGGATTTCTACGATGCGACGGCTTTCAATGGGTTCGCCATCTTCTTCTGCGGGTTCCATCCAAAGGGTGAGTTCAAGGGCCGTGGGGAGCATGTTGGTTTTGGTCCACTCGTCAATCCAGTTGATTTCATCATCTGCAGTGCGTGATTGTTCGGGGTCCAACATGCGGCGATTAAAGCCAATCACTTTGGGTGAGAGGCAGAGCTCGGTTGTATCTTCTTCGGGGTCAAAGTCATCCAACTGCAAGTCTTGTCGCCAAGCGCGCACGGTAAAACCACCGGGAAATTCGCCATCGGGGTCTGTAATGAGGACGCGTGCACGATGGGGCACGTAGGCGAATTCCGCATCTTCTCCAACGAGTGCAGGGCCGACCTTTGTCCATTCAATGACATCGTGGGCGCGTTCATCTTCACCATCGTCTTGGAAGATGAGACCATATTTTTCGCCTGTGCCAGGGGTGTAGGCGGAACGCAAGGCTGCGGTGAGTTGTTTCATCAAATAATCGGAGTGTCCAGAGGCATCAATTACTGATCGTCCTGCTTCCCATGAGCGGGTGATGGAGTAGAACGAGGTGAAGAGCATCACCGTGAGTAAGCCCAAAAGGGAGAGCGCAATGAGAATTTCCACCAAGGTAAAGCCGCTTGACCGAACAGCGGTTCGGCGCGAGAAGGGGTGTAAAGGGGAGGAGAATACGTGCGGCATGGAATGAGAAAGGGGAAATACGATTTGCGGTTAGGTGGAGAGAGGGGCTTAATTAGTCTTTCGAAGGTAGCGAACGATTTCCTCGGTATTGCGTCCGTCGCCCCAAGTGACGGTGGTGCGCACCACATAGAGCCCGTCATCTTCTACCCCTTCTTCGGGGTCTTCCTTCTCATCAACGGTGCGCTCAAAGACATAACCCTCTTTGAGCGAACTGTCTGGGTCGACCACGGCGTCTTCTTCAATATCTTCAATGTCTCTTAAAGGATACTCTAATTCGCCGAGTGAGAAGACATAAGCCACTTCTTGACGTTCGCGAGAGACGTCAATCATGCGAACATTGACGATAATTGAACGGTAAAGTACGGCTAATGCGCCACCAAGAATAATTACAGCAAGCATCACCTCTAACAATGTGAAGCCTGCTGTACGATACGTGCAGTGGTGGCGGTGGCTCATGCTTCTTTTGCCTGTACGCGACGCGCTTCGATGAGAGCGTCGGCTAAGGTCATGGGGAAGTGACTTGAGAGCATTTCGGAGAAACGTTGTTCCAGTTTCGCCAGCGGACCAATGGTGGCCGAGTCTGAAACGCGCTCAAGCAAGCCTTCACCTTCGGTGTCATCCAAACAGGCATTAATCACATCCGCCACGGTGAGCTTGGTGGCGCAGCAACAGAGCATGTAGGCTCCATTGGGAGCACCTGCGGCATCGCTGATGGAGACCAAAATCTTGTTGCGCTCCAAGATGCCTGCCACGCGTAAGACATCTCGTGCGGGCAGATGGAATTCGTTAGCGAAGCGCTCCAACGACAACGGTGCGCGTTCATCTTCCACGCAACGCGTGGCAAAGAGGGTGAGGGCCAAGGCCATGACAATGGTTTCGCGTTCGGAGGGATGTGTGAAGGCAGACTCACGCAAAAGCTCTACGCGATGTTGGTGTACATAGCAAATCTCAGCACCTAAGAGAATGATGTGCCAACTGGAGTTAATCCAGAAGAGCAAGATGGGCAATGCGATTAAGGAGCCGTACAGACGACTATTGTTGGCGATGCCGACCTGTAAGACCATGCACAACTTAAAGAAGATCATGAGCAAGATGGTCGTGACCAAAGCGCCCAAGAAGATGCTTGGCAGTTTAATGCGCGTATTGGGCAAGAAGCCAAAGATGAAGGCAAAGAGGAGTGTACCAACCAAAATGGGTACTAAGAGATTCAAAATACCAAGGCGTTCAACGAAGAGGTGAATGTTGATAAACCCAGGGATTTTGCTGGAGACACTTTCCAAAACGGGAAGGGACGTGGCGGCCAAAACCAAAAGCGGTGCAATGATGATGACGCTCAAGTAGTCTGTGAACTTACGCCAAATGGGGCGCGCTTTTGAGACTCCCCAAATGGCATTAAAGCTATCTTCAATTCGACCAAGGACGCTAATCACCATGAAGATTAATGCCACCGCACCGACGGTTCCGATTTTTGCAAAGTTGATGGAGTCAATTTGGTCAAAGACGGTTCGGCAAAGATTGCGAAGCGCTCCAGCGGCTTGCGCAGATTCAATGACCACTGGCTCTGCAGGGGAGTCGGTGGCTTCAGCAGTATCCACGGGTGGCGCAGAGACGGTGATGACTTTCGGAGCATCTTCGCCAGCCATTTGTCCTGTAAAGATGTCGATTTGTTCGAGAATTTTAGCTTCAGCCAAATCGCCAGCACCGAAGGCCTTCAAAGAGGTTAAGCCCAAGGTCAACACTGGCACGATGGCCAACATCGTGATGTAGGTGAGCGCAGAGGCATGGAGCAGGGACCCATCGTGCCAATAAGATTTGCCAACAAGCACGCAGAATCGAAGCAGACGGATTAAGATTTGCATCCATTTTGGACACGTCATTAAGTCCATTCGCCAAACAACCTCTTTGAGGAAGTGGAGGGCTTTTGCAATCATGGGTGGACTCCTTAAGCGTTTAAAACGTCTGGTGCATACTTCCGAACGACTTCACGACAGCGTGTTTCCACTTCTGCTGCAGAGACTGGTTCGTCACGTTGCATTGAGTCTAAGAGACGTTGCATATCAAAATAGGCGATACGGCAAACTAATTCTTTCACACGCGGAATAAGATTGGCCGACATACTGAGCTTGCGAATGCCCATGCCAATGAGGAGCAGGGCGGCAAGTGGATCTGAAGCCATTTCGCCACATACACAGACAGAGCGATTGTAGCGCTTGGCCGCCTTTACGACCGTGCGCAGTAAAGAGAGAATAACGGGGTGGAGGGGTTGGTAGAGATGGGCTACCGATTCATTTCCGCGGTCCACCGCAAAGGGTATTGCACCAAATCGTTCGTGCCGATGGAGAAGAAGTCGCATTCACGGGCCAACTTCTCGGCCTCCAATGCCGCCGCCGGGATTTCAATCATGACACCTTCTGGCACATCTTGACGGAAGGGAATTCCCTCCGCGAGCAATTCTTGTTTGCACTCACGCACAAAGGCCTTACACGCACGAAGCTCTTCAAGCGTGGTAATCATGGGGTACATTAATGCACAATCCCCCAAGAGGGCGGCACGTAAAATGGCGCGGATTTGCGTGCGGAAGACTTGTCGATTGTTCAAGAGGTAACGCACCGAACGATTGCCTAAGAAGGGGTTCGCTTCGCCAGCGTGGCTGCGTCCCACCATCTTATCGCCGCCGATGTCTAAGACGCGAATGGCGACAGGCTTCTGATTGCAAGCGCATAAGACTTCGGAGTAGGCCTTAAATTGTTCGTCTTCGGTGGGTTCGCGACGTAATCCAATCCAAAGGTACTCGGTTCTGTAGAGGCCGATGCCCTCAGCGCCATGCTCGCCGATGCCTTCAAACCCAACGCTATGGTCGGCATTTGCCAATAAGGTGACCCGAATGCCATCAGGGGTTACCGCAGGACGATCTGCTAATGAACGGCGATGCTCCTGCGCAGCGCGGAGAGGTGCCGTCTCAGAGAGCAGCGTTGTCTTGATTTTGTCTGTTGGAAGATGCCACAGAAGACCATGGAAACCATCTAAGGCAATTTCATCGCCTACTTGAATCGCATCGAGCGATTGCCCAATGCCCACGACGGCGGGTACACCAAGGGCTTTTGCAAGAATCGTTACATG
>JAGCML010000030.1 GCA_017646485.1 Kiritimatiellia bacterium | reverse complement strand
TTGCTGCGAATCAGGCGATTCAGCAGGCAGACTTGGTGATTTCTGCGGGTGCACGTTTTGATGACCGTGTGACGGGACGTATTTCCGAATTTGCACGTTCGGCACAGATCGCACATATCGATGTGGATGCTTCGGCAATCGGTAAGAACATCGGCACGGATATCGCTGTGTGTGCAGACCTGCGCCAGACGCTTGAGGCACTTTTGCCTTTGGTGCACAAGGTGGATCGCTCTGCATGGTTGGAGCAGATTGCAACGTGGCGTAAGGAAAAGTCTGCCGTTTACTTCCCGCGTAAGGATGGGAAGATGTTGCCCCAGGCTGTCATCGAGACGATTGACAAGGTTTCTGAAGGCAAGGCCACGATTGTGACGGACGTGGGCCAGAACCAGATGTGGGCCGCACAGTTCTATCATTACACGCGTCCACGCTCCTTCTTGAGCTCGGGTGGTCTTGGAACGATGGGCTTTGGTGTGCCAGCAGCAATCGGTGCACAGTTGGCTTGCCCGGATCACTTGATTGTCTCCATCAATGGTGACGGTGGCTTCCAGATGAATATCCAGGAATTGGTGGTCGCAACCGAACACAAGTTGCCCGTGAAATTCGTGGTGTTGAATAATTCTCGCCTCGGTATGGTGCGTCAGTGGCAGGACCTCTTCTATGGTGGTCGCCATAGCGCTACGATTCTGACGCCGAATAATCGTCCGACCAATGAGCAAATCTCCTGCGAAGAAGAAGAGCCCGTCTATTTGCCTGACTTTGTGAAGGTGGCTGAGGCTTATGGCATTCGTAGCAAGCGCGTGAAGACGATTGAAGAGGCCGAAAAGGTCTTCGCTGAAGCATTTAATGACCCGCATCCGTGGTTGATTGAATGTATCGTCGCAGAAGATGAGAATGTGTTGCCCATGGTTCCTCCAGGTGCTGCACTTTCGGAAATGATTCTTCCCCCTCGAGTCTAAGGAGTGCTTACAATGAAAAGACATATCTTAAATGTGTTAGTTGAAAACAGTCCTGGCGTTTTGGCGCGAATCGTGGGTCACATTTCTGGTCGTGGTTACAACATTGAAACCTTGAATGTCGGCCCGACAACGGATCCCTCCATCTCCAAGATGACGATTGGTATCCCTGGTGAGCCAGAGGTGATTACTCAGGTGGTCGCCCAATTGGCAAAGCAGATTGACGTCTTTAGCGTGGTGGATGTGACTGCAAAGGCGCATATCGATCGCGAAGCTCTTTTGGTGAAGGTGGGAACACGTGCAACGGGTCGCGCACCTGTGATTGAAGTGGCGATGCTCTTCGGCGCAAAGGTGCTCGGTGTTCATCCAGATGCCTTGACGATTCAAATGGTGGGTTCGCAAATGCAGGTGGAACAATTCCTCACCTTGCTACATCCCTTTGATGTGATGGATATCTCGCGGTCGGGTTCGCTTGCGATGTCTCAAGAATAAAATCACGCCCGTTTGCTTAGCAGACGGGCTTCATAACATCTTTACGGAAGAGTAAAATGAAACGTTTTGCCGTGCTCGGTCATCCCATCGGCCACAGCTTTTCGCCGATTATGCATACCGCGAGTTTCCGTTCAATCGGCTTTGATGGCGAGTATACGCGTCGTGATGTGCCACCCGAAACCCTGAAGGCCGCATTAGATGCTTTGGCACAAGAGGGGCTGGATGGGGTGAATTTGACGATTCCCCATAAGCAACTCGCCGTACCAATGATGGATGCATTGACGCCTGAAGCGAAACGTTTGGGTGCGGTTAATACGGTACGCTTTAAAGATGGCAAAATGTATGGGCACAACACTGACGGCCCAGGATTTTTAGCTGCTGCAAAGGCTTTGTTAGATTTTACACCGCAGGGTGAAACAGCGGCGGTGATTGGATGTGGTGGTGCTGGCCGTGCGATTTCGCTTTCCCTCGCTTACGCTGGAGCGAAGTGGATTGGCTTAATTGATGTGGATCAAGTTCGCGCAAAGCAATTGGCAGATGAGATTCAAAGCCAGACGCAAACGCGCGCAGAAGTGATTACGGTCGAACGTTTGTGCGAGGCACATCTGGTGGCACAGTGTTCGCCCAGCGGCCTTGCCATTATGCCAGAACCCGCTGCGCCGGCTTCAGCCTTCCGTCCAACGCAGGTGCTTTACGATATTGTCATTCCGCCAGGGCATCCAGAGACACCGACGATGCGCGCCTTCCGTGAGGCGGGCGGAACGCGTTGCGCCAATGGTGTGCGGATGTTGGTGGAGCAGGGCGCGCTCTCCTTTGAATTCTGGACGGATGGTGTTGTAGCAGATCGCAATGCGATGTTGGCGGCAGTAGAAACAGAGGTGGCTCGCCATGGCTGATTTTTTAATTGGGTTATCGGAAGAAGACGCCACCTTCTTGGCGCGTGTGATGATTGGTTTTGTGGTTTGCTTGGGTGCGATTATTGGCAGTTTTTTAAATGTCTGCATCTATCGTATCCCGATGGAACTCTCCGTCAGCCGTCCGCGTTCGCACTGTTTTAGTTGCGGAAAGACAATCCCGTGGTATCACAATATTCCCGTTTTAACGTGGTTTATTCTGCGCGGGAAGTGCTCAAATTGTAAGGCTCCGAGTAGTTTTCGCTATCCAGCGATTGAAGCGCTTACTGCAATTCTTTTCTTGGCCGTCTTTCAGATGTGGGGTAATCCTGCGTTATTTGGACTGAATCCGCTCTCTGTGCCAGAACTCATTCCCTTCTTTTGGTTATTCGTTGCGTCTACGGTTGTGAATGTGATGATTGATATTGATCATCGTATTCTGTTAGATCGCATTTCATTAGGCGGCACGTTGTTCACCTTTGCCGTCTCGACAGCCTTCCCGATTTTACACGGGTGTACGCTTTGGTACGATGGTTTACTGACCTCCTTCTATGGCGCTTTGGCTGGGTTTGGCATTGGTTTTGCGATTGCCTTTATGGGCGAACGCATCTTTTTGCAGGATGCCTTTGGCTTTGGCGATGTCAAATGGATGATGCTCTTCGGCGCCATCTTTGGTTGGCAAGGCCTCCTTTGGATTCTGCTGATGTCTTCCTTTATTGGTCTATTGATGGGTGCTGGCGTTTTACTCTACAATCGCATCAAGGGATTGGCAGATGAACAAGCCGTGGCGATTCCCTTTGGTCCAGCATTAGGAACGGCGGCATTGCTTTGGCTGTTCTGGAGTCGGGTGATTCTAAAGACTTGTATTGCGTTGCGCGATTGGGTGTTAATGCACGAACAGGGCTTTTTGATGGGCTTTATCCCTGTATTGCTATTGATGTCTGGGTGGCTCATTTTCCGCATTCGCATGATTCGTAAGTACAATCGTGAATTGATGGAAGCATCTGAAGATGAGGTGACAGAATCTCGTCCCACGGCAGAAGCCAATGTAGAACAGGAGACACCTCATGCGTGATCGAATTGTGTTAGAAGGCTTGAGAGTGGAGTGCATTGTCGGGGATTTGCCTCACGAACGCACCTTTCCGCAGGAACTCTTTTTAGACATGGCACTCGTTTGTGACTTGGCGCCTGCTGGCAAAAGTGATCAATTGGCTGACACAGTGAACTATGTCGCCGTGATTGATGCGGTGCGTCAAACGTTGATTTCGGCGAAGTGTCAGATGATTGAGCGTGCTGCTCAGTTGGCCGCCGATGCGGCTTTCGCAGTGGATTCACGCGTACTTGAGGTCGAAGTGACAGTACGTAAACCGCATGCATTGCCAGGCGTGGTCGCAGGGGTACAGATTCACCGCTGTCGTGTGTAAGAGGTACGCATCATTACGATGCGAGAGCTATTTGGAGTTTGACGATGCAGTTTCCAACAACCGCTTTTGTGTTGGGCGCAGGGTTCGGTGAACGTCTGCGTCCGATGACGCTTTCCACCCCGAAACCTTTGATGCCGATTTGGAATAAACCATTATTGGCGCATACCTTAGCGCAATTGGCGACATGGGGTGTCCAAGAGGTCTTTATCAATACGCATTGGTTGCCAGAGCGGATGCGTGAGTTTATTGCGGCTTATCAAGGCCCATTAACGCTTCACGAACTTCATGAGCCAGAGATTCTTGGAACTGGCGGCTGTTTGCGTGCGCTTAAGCCACATCTTAAAGAGGCGCCCTTTTGGTTGATTAATGGTGACATTGTCTTTAATTGTCGCCCCGAACCTTTGCTTGAGGCCTTTAAGGCATCGGGTCAGTTCGCCGCCGCATGGATGGAGGCAAAGCGTGGCCCTCGGACGGTGGAGTCGGACTATGCTGGCCGTATTACTTGTTGGGCTTCTCCCACACCGGGCGTCGAACACACGTATACGTTTACGGGCGTAAGTCTTTTAAGTTCTGCAGTGATTGACTTCTTGCCTGCGGATAAACAGATGTGTTCGGTCGTGGATGCCTTTAATGCGGCGATGTATGCTGGAAAGTTTGTCCAGACTGCAGTGCAGAAGGATGCGTATTGGAATGATGCCGGTACGCTTCAGGCCTATTTGCAAGTTCATCGAGATGTTAAGAAGACTCCCGATTTGGCCGCTTATGCGGTTGATGCAGGGAAGCTGCCTGCCCCTGAAGTGGGCAAGGTGCTCAAACAATTGAAGTGGCAATTGGAAGAGACGATTGTGATTCCTTTGGGCGCACGTGGCAGTCAGCGCACCTTCTGGCGCTTAGTGTCGCCTCGTCGTTCGGTTATTGCCATTGCCTATGAAACCTCTGGCCGTGCTGAAAATGCGCGCTATGCTGCGTGTGCGAAGGTGTTGAGTGCTGCGGGTGTACCTGTGCCGCGTGTCATCTTAGACAAGCCGCATCTCTTGGTTTTAGAAGATTTGGGCGATGACACGCTGGACCGTTATGCCACAACCGTTCGTGAGTCTTTAGCCGATACGGCCTGTCAG
>JAGCML010000301.1 GCA_017646485.1 Kiritimatiellia bacterium | reverse complement strand
GGCGTGGGGGCGAAGCCAGCCCCCACTTCTCCCTAATCCTCTAATCCACAGTGGCGTCAGCCACGGATATATGCGCCCGAGCCCAAAGAGGTAAATTCGCAAGCCCTAAAAGGGCGACAGTTCACAGCCGGGGGGTGAGCGAGTGAAACGAGCGTTACCCCCGGTTAATGTAGGCACGCGCAGCGTGTACCGCGCGAGCTCGGCTCGCCCCGCGATACTTCGCGGTAAAACTACATGCAGTCCCTTTTCTGTGTCATTACGTGTGTTTCCCAGCACTTCGTGCTTGGGCGCAGGAAATGAGGGGCGATCCGAATCAGGCATGCGACAGCGTGCGTAAGCCTTGCAAATGCGCCCTCGTTTGCAGGCGGTTTTTTGAGCCCTGAAGGGGCGACAGTTTACAGCCGGGGGTGAGCGTAGCGTTACCCCCGGTAAACGGGTAATAATAAAATCCCCCTCCCGTGGGAGGGGGCGGGGGGTGGGCATTTGTGATCTCACGCATCATCTATCACTGCCGCTAACGCGGGGCGAGCCGAGCTCGCGCGGTACACGCTACGCGTGCCTACATTAACCGGGGGTAACGCTCGTTTCACTCGCTCACCCCCGGCTGTAAACTGTCGCCCTTCCAGGGCTTTCGAATTTACCTCTTCGTGTTCGGGCGCATATATCCGCACCTGACGGTGCTGTGGATTACGGGCCTATGGCCCTGTGGATTTCCCAGCACTCCGGGCTCGGGCGCATATATTCGCACGCTGGGGCGTATTGGAGAATGCGTGTCGTCGGCGCGACACGCTGCTAAACACCTGTGGAGGAGGTGGGGATGATAAGCGTGGTGCGGAGGGGTGCGGTGTCACCCCTCATATGATTAGGGGGCTCTTCGTCCAGAATCCGCTCCCAGATATCCTATTTCTCTCCCTGTCTCCTATAAAAATAGAAGCGCCCGAGTGGGGCGCTTCGTTTGATTATGGGGGTGAAGTGGCTTCGGATTAACCCACTGCAAGTCGTGCGAGGGGGGTGAGGAGTTTGACCGTAGTCCCATCGCAGACCAGGATAGCACGATTGGTGCGGAAGGTAATCCATTCGCCGCCTTGGCAAATACGCATTAAGCCGGGAGGGCAGGCGGCCACGATGGGTTCGTGGTGCGCCATAATGCCGAGTTTGCCGATATCGGTGGTGATTTCGACAGACGTGATGTCATCACCTTCAATGAAGATGCCGGAGGGCGTTTCAATTGAGAAGTGGAAGGGGGTGCCCATAGCCATGAGGACGAACTCCTAATTAGCGCGCGATGGTCTTTGCCTTTTCGCGAACATCATCAATGGAGCCAACCATGTAGAAGGCTGCTTCAGGGAGGTCATCGCACTTGCCGTCAAGCACTTCTGCGAAGGAACGCAAGGTGTCTTCCAACTTCACGAAGCGGCCAGGAATGCCAGAGAACTTTTCTGCCACGTGGAAGGGTTGAGAGAGCAGACGCTCAACCTTACGCGCACGAGCAACGGTCATCTTGTCACTTTCGCTCAGTTCATCCATACCGAGAATGGCGATGATGTCGGTGAGTTCCTTAGCGCGCTGGAGCAACTGCTGGACGCCGTTTGCGACGCGCATGTGTTCTTCACCCACGACTGCGGGATCGAGCATGGAGGAGGTGGAGGTCAAGGGGTCCACTGCGGGATAGATACCCTTTTCCACGATGGCACGGGAGAGTTCGGTGGTGGCATCGAGGTGTGCGAAGGTGGTGGCCGGAGCGGGGTCGGTATAGTCGTCAGCAGGGACGTAAACGGCCTGCACGGAGGTAATCGAACCCGACTTGGTGGAGGTGATGCGTTCCTGCAATTCACCCATTTCCGTGGAGAGGGAGGGTTGGTAACCTGCTGCGGAGGGAATACGACCGAGCAATGCGGAGACTTCTGCGCCTGCCTGGGTGAAACGGAAGATGTTGTCAATGAAGAGCAACACGTCCTGGTTCATTTCATCACGGAAGTGTTCTGCCACGGTGAGAGCAGAGAGTGCAACACGCGAACGAGCACCTGGCGGTTCATTCATCTGACCGAAGACCATGGCGGTCTTATCCAACACGCCAGCTTCTTCCATTTCCTGGTAGAGCGAGGTGCCTTCACGGGTACGTTCACCGACACCTGCGAAGACGGAGTAACCGCCGTGGCCCATGGCGATGTTG
>JAGCML010000300.1 GCA_017646485.1 Kiritimatiellia bacterium | reverse complement strand
GAACGAAGTGATTGGCGTGGAGATCCCTGCAGAAAAGGTGGATGCCATCATCACCTCGCTCGGTATTGAGAAGATTTCTGGGGATGCAGAAGGGGCTGTTTTCCGCAGTCCTTCGTGGCGTTACGATGTGACGCTTCCTGCTGATTTGATTGAAGAAGTGACACGTATGAATGGTTTGGATGCCATTCCGACGCAGTTGCCCACGCTCTCGGCCGTGTCTCAGTTGCCCGAAACGGCTTTCCGTGCGAAGAAGGCGGTGCGCCATGCGCTCTTGAGCCTCAGCTTCACGGAAGCGATGCACTACTCCTTCCTCTCGAAGGCTGAATTGGACGCCTTTGATCCCAATGTGACCAACCGCTTGGTGATCCCGAATCCAGTCTCGGCAGATTATGGCATTTTGCGCGATTCGTTGTTGCCCCAGTTGATGGGTTCGCTCGGCCGTAATGCCGCTCGCCAGACGGAAAGTTGCGCCCTCTTTGAAATTGGCCGTGTCTTCTCCGTGGATGCGAAGACGGGCAAGCCTGTGGAAGGCGACCGCGTGTCGCTCGGTTTGATGGGTCCCTTTGGCCGTGATGCCCTCTCTCGCCGCGCTCCTGTGAGCGATGAAGAGGCGATTTTGTGGTTGAAGGGTGCGATTGAAGCCCTCTGTGCGAAGTTGCATGCGCCGCGTTTTGGCTTCTTCCCTGTGGCACATCCTGCCTTTGCGAAGGGTTATGCCGTTGAAATTTGCGTGGGTAAGAAGCGCGTGGGCTTGATGGGTGCAGCCAGTGCAGCCGTGCGTCACCGTTACCGTTTGAATACGCCGATGGTGGTGGCTGAATTGGATCTCGATCAATTGACCAAGGGCTTGGCTGCATTGCCGCGCTTGAAGCCGGTTCCGCAGTTCCCCGCCAGCCGCAAGGATATTGCCTTCATTGCACCGCATGATTTGGCACATGAAACAGTTGTGAAGACCATCCGAAAAGCGGCACCTGCAGAATTGACCGATATTGCACTCTTTGATATTTTTACATCGAAAGCAATTGGCGCTGGGAAGCGTTCGATGGGGTACACCCTCGAATTCCGCTCTGCGGAACGTACGCTTCGTGACGCCGAAGTGAATGCAGCCTTCGCGAAGATTGTTGAAGCGCTCAAGCGTGAGCTGGGCGTGGAAGTTCGCGAAAGCTAAGAACCCTTTGCGCAGAAATGCGCGCCGGAAGTGGGCCCTGTCCTAAACGCGAATTGGCTGAAAAAATCTCTGGCCTACATGTTTTTAGGATGGAACCGAACGCAATGGAAAGGCGTGGTGCTTAAGACATCGTACCGGAACATTGCGGGGCGAGCCGTCACTTGGATAATCCGGGCTTCCAGAGGTGGAGGCGATACGTCTGGACGGGGCTTTTATTTGAGTAGAAGGAGACGCTGCTGCGTCTAAAGAAAAGGAATAAGGCGATGCTGAAACAGTTACTTTGTTCTCTGGCACTGATGGGTGCCTCGGCAGTCTTCGCAACCGAAGGTGTGAGCGAAATGGCCGAACAGCTCTTCGGTAAAGAAGAAGCTGGCAAGCGCGTGAGCGAAGGGGTGGTCTTTATTGACGGCCAGTTCGTGCGTGGACCCTATTCGGTAACGCGTGAAGGAAATGTCATCTTAGTAAATGGACGCATTGCCAGTCGCTTTAAGGTCGAAGCGGCCGCTGCGCAGGCTGCTGCCGCAGCAGGCGACGGACACTCGGCTTCGGGTTCTGAATCCGACGTGGTTTCGGAAGAAGAAGGCGAAGCTATTGGTAGCGAACCTGCGCCCACCTTGGACGATGCGCCCGCCGCAAAGGGTGCCGCCGCACCGAAGACCTCGGCCATTGATGCAAAGCTCGCCAAGCAAAAGGGTGGTGGCAGCATTGAAGAACGCCTTGCCGCGAAGAAGCGTAGCAAGGATTTGAAGGCCGCTTCTGCGACCGGTTCTTTCAATAGCGAAGCCTCTGGTGCCGATCCGATGGCCCTCTTTGAAGAAGCCGATTACACCTACACGCCGCCGTCCAAGCCTGAACCTCCCGCAGTGCCGTATGTGCGTCCTACCGCTCAGAAGCCGATGGCTGAACGCATGGCTGAAGCGCGCAAGAAAGATGCCGCCGCTACGCAGAAGGCAATGACGGTTAAGGCTGACGAACCCGCTGCTGAAGAGGGGGATGACGAAGGTGGTGACCTCATCGCTGTGGAATCGTTTGATGATTTGACCGAAGAAGAAATTGATGCCTACACGAAGAAGTTTACTGCGCGTCGTGCAGAAATTGAAAAGACCCTCGCCGCTGACGGCTTGGTCTGCCTCTCTTCTGCTACCAGTGGCATGAAGTCGGTGAAGCGCACCACGGCATGGCGTTTTGTCTTGCAGTACGAAGAACTCTGCGCGGCAAAGGATGCCAGCAAGCTTCAGGGCAAGTGGGGCACAACGCTTCCTCGCAGTTATCTCCAGAAGATGTATGACAATCGCACGGAGAACTTGAAGAACATGAAGACCTTGACCTCTCGCATTAAGCGAAGCGACAAGGCTGCGAAGGAGCGCGCAAAGAATCGTCTCTAATTGGAGGGCATATGAACGAGCAGCAACAGACGTTGCACTTGCCGCCGTGCCTGAATCAATGCGCCGTCCGAGAAATGCTCGGCCACGGCGCATTTTCGTTGATTCAACCCGGTGACGCCTGGGTGATTGATGCCCAAGCAGTCTCTCAATGCGATGGGTCTGGGGCGGCTTTTGTCTGGACCTTTCGCAGTCAGATTCTGGCCTGTGGGGGCACCTGTGAACTGCGTGATGTGCCCGAGGTCTTAGCACGTCAGTTGGATGCCTATCGCGTGGCGTGTGAACGTGTGGCCACCGATACCGAAGCGCATGTGCCGTCTCCTCCGAAAGAGGGTTGGATTACGGCCTTGGGGCGTAGCACTTGCGAAAAGGTGTCAGACTTTGCAGGGGCTTTAGCCTTTTTAGGTGAGGTGATCCTCACGCTTTCGTTGATTTGTTCGCATCACTTTCGGAAGGCTGATGCGCTGTTGGCCTTTGTCCGCTGCGGGGTGCAAGCCGTTCCGGTGGTCTCCTTGATTGGATTTTTGTTGGGGCTCATTTTAGCCTTCCAGTCTGCGGTGCCCTTACAAATGTTTGGTGCAGAGGGATTTGTGGGTGGCTTAGTGGGCATTGCCTTAGTGCGCGAATTGGGGTTGATTATTACCGCGATTCTCATGGCAGGTCGTACAGCATCCGCCTTCGCTGCGGAATTAGGCACGATGAAGGTCAATGAAGAGATAGATGCCTTGGAGACGATGGGACTAAAACCTGTGCGGTTTTTGGTTCTGCCGCGTGTGGTAGCCGGCACATTGGCCTTGCCACTGCTTTCTCTCTTTGCTACCGCCTCAGGTTTGGTAGGCGGTTGGTTTGTGATGCATATTTTTGGTTTTTCAGTGACCTATTTCGTAGACCAATTACAGAGTTTCGTCTCCTTTGGTGATTTATTAGGAAGCGAATGTAAGGCCATCGTCTTTGGGTTTACCGTGGCCACGGTCGGGTGTCGGTTTGGCCTGATGGCAGGACGCGATGCCGGCGCAGTGGGTTCGGCGACAACGTCGGCCGTGGTGACGGGCATTGTTCTTCTGGCAGTGCTGGAAGGCGTCTTCTCGGTCATCTTCTATGCGATGGGATGGTAAGCGATGATAAGCGATGACAAAACCACTCCCGCAATTCTTTGCCGCCATGTGGCCTCAGGCTACAATGGGAATGTGCTCATGCGCGATATCAATTTGCGGATTGAACGCGGTGAAATTGTCTTTATCCTCGGTGGGTCAGGGTGCGGCAAGTCAACCTTGTTAAAACACATTATTGGGCAAGTGCCACCGATTTCGGGTGAGATTCACATCTTGGGTCGGGAGATGACCGGCGTGCAAAGCGAGGCAGATTATCTGCAGACCTTGCGTTCGTTTGGCGTAATGTACCAGAGTGGCGCGCTCTTTGGCAATCTCTCTGTCCTCGAAAATGTCCTCTTGCCGTTGCAAGAATTCTCTGGTTTGCCCCCGGCTGTGTGCGAAACTGCGGCGCGCATGCGGTTGGCTCAGGTGGGCCTTCTGTCGCGCGCTGATGCGATGCCTGCCGAACTCTCTGGTGGACAAAAGAAGCGTGCTGCGATTGCGCGAGCGATGGCATTAGATCCGCCGATTCTCTTTCTGGACGAACCCGGAGCAGGGCTTGATCCCATTACATCGGCTTCCTTGGACGCGTTAATTCGTCGTTTATCGCGAGAACTTGGCATGACGGTGGTGATTATCTCGCATGAATTGGCGAGTATTGAAGCCATTGCGGATCGCGCGATTTACTTAGAACGGCGTGTCGGCGGCGTTTTGGACCAGGGTTCGCCCCACTATTTGAAGACGCAATCGCCCTATGCTGAGATTCGGGCCTTCTTTAATCGTCAGAGTGAAGTCTCCTTGTAAGGAGGAATTATGAAAAAGAATAAACGTTACTTTCTAACTGGTCTCTTCGTTTTGAGTGGATTTATCCTCTTTGCGTTGGGGTGTATTCTTTTTGGTGGGAGCGAACTCTTTGCCAAAAAGATTTACTTTGAGACCTACTTTGCCTCTT
>JAGCML010000299.1 GCA_017646485.1 Kiritimatiellia bacterium | reverse complement strand
GTGGTGGCGATTTCCTTGGATGGCATTAAGACCTTGGTTGAAGGTCGTGATGAATCTGCCATTTGCGGCTTCCTCTTTATTTATTATGGATATCCCGCCAGCACCTATGAAGGCGTGGGGGTTGAACGGACGCGTTACCGTAATGGTGCGTATCTTGCGCGTCAGGCTCCGATTGATGCCGATCATGTGGCTGGTATTCCTGATTCGGGTGTGGCACATGGTCTTGGGTATGCATTTGAAAGTGGTATTCGCTATGCTCGTCCCTTCGTCAAATACACCCCGACTTGGCCGCGCAGCTTTATGCCGCCAGACCCCAGCTTGCGTCAAAAGATTGCCAATATGAAGCTCTTGCCCGTGCCAGAGTTGATTGAAGGCAAACGCTTAATCTTCTGCGATGACTCCATTGTTCGTGGCACGCAGCTCCGCAATCAGGTGGGCCGTCTTTACGAGGCTGGTGCAAAGGAAGTGCATGTGCGCATTGCTTGCCCGCCGTTGTTGTACAAGTGCAAGTTTTTAACCTTCTCCCGCACGGAAAGCGTCATGGACTTGGTGACGCGTCGTATCATTCTTGAAATGGATGGTCCCGATGCTGACATTGAAAGTTATCGCGACCCGGATGGCGAACCCTATAAGCGCTTGGTTGAAGAGATGCGTCGTCGCCTCAATATGACCTCTTTAGCGTTCCAACGCGTAGAGGACGTCGTGAAGGCGATTGGCATTGGTAATAAGATTTGCACTTACTGCTGGACAGGCGAAGATATTTCGTTGGGCGGCAAGGGTGGTTGCACGGGCAAGTGCGCGTGCTGCTCCGATGTTTGTGCGATGCGTAAGAAGTAAGACGGGGTGCGTGCGTGGCTAAGAAGAGCAAAGTCCGTATTGTTGAGCAACTTGAAAGTTATGTCATTCCGTTGATTCAGCAGGAGGGCGCAGATCAGCATGTAACTGCATTCTGGCCAAAGTGTTTGCTTGCGTTTCTAAAAGGAATTTCAAAGATTTTTAGCGCAGTCGTGTGGCTACGCATGCGCTTCTTTGCGATTGGCGTTTTGCGCCGTTATCCTTTAGGATGCCAAGTCATTAGCGTTGGCAATGTTACTGCTGGTGGCACAGGCAAAACCCCTGTTGTGGAAATCTTTGCTCGCGAGCTCACCCGTCAGGGACGCAAGGTGGCTATTCTTTCACGTGGCTATCGTCGAAAAGAAAAACCCTTTTTGCAGCGTATTTTCTCCGAGAAGATTGAGCCACCGTTAGAGGTGAGCGATGGTCGTCATGTCCTTTTGGACTCTGAGACCGGCGGTGACGAACCTTACATGTTGGCCAGTAATCTGCCAGGTGTGGTGGTGTTAGTGGATCGTGACCGAGTGAAGTCGGGTCGCCACGCGATTAAGAAGTTTGGGTGTGACACCCTGATTTTGGACGATGGCTTCCAGTATCACAAGTTGAAACACTCCCATGATATCGTGTTGGTGGATAAAACGAATCCCTTTGGCAATGGGAATCTCCTTCCGCGCGGCGTCTTGCGTGAACGCGTGCAGAATATTAAACGCGCCGATTTTATCTTTATTACGAAGAGTGATGGCAATTCTGCCGCACTGCGTAAGCGCTTGAATGAACTGAATCACCATGCTGAAATCATTGAATGTCGCCATGCACCGAAGCGTTTAAAAAATGTTTATGCGCAGGGTGATGAGGAACTCTCTTGGTTGAAGGGGAAGCGCATTTTGGCACTTTCGGGTATTGCTGTGCCACAGAGCTTTGAAAACTTCCTCAAGCGTTATGATGCAGAACTGGTAGAATGCGTGCGTTATGCAGACCATCACCGCTATGCCACACAGGAAGTAATCAATGTGGTGAATCGAGCCGCTGACTTAGGATGCGATGCGATGGTGACCACAGAAAAGGACGCTGTGCGCTTCCCGAAACTTTCCACGACCGCGGTGCCCGTGTATTACTTGCGAATTGAAATTGAGATTTTACGTGGGGCGATTAATTTCCACGAAGCAGTAAGTCATATCTGCGGCAAGAAAAACACCTGGGTTCCTGACAAACAGTAACTAAAGGAGCTGAGATGAAACTGCTCGGTAAGGTGGGCATTGTCAGTGCAATGACTGGCATTAGTCGTCTCTTTGGGTTGGTCCGTGAGATGTTGATGGCACATTTCTTTGGGACTAGCACCCTTCAGAGTGCCTTTGTTATTGCGTTTCGCATTCCTAATCTCTTTCGTCGACTCTTTGGTGAGGGCGCATTAGGTGCAGCCTTTATTCCAGTCTTTGCCGAGGTGGAGCAGAGCGAAGGACAGGCCGCTGCCCAACGTTTCTTTGCGCGTGTGATGGGTGTTTTGGTTTGTGTCCTCGGCTTCTTGGTGGGACTCGGGATTTTACTCACCTGGGGCGTGGAGGGGTGGTGCGAGGAAACCTCGCGCTGGCGTGAGGCGATGCCACTGATGCGCATTATGTTGCCTTATGCACTCTTGATTTGTATCGCTGCGATTGTCTCTGCTGTTC
>JAGCML010000298.1 GCA_017646485.1 Kiritimatiellia bacterium | reverse complement strand
ATGGGTACTCGCTCTGGCGATATTGACCCCGCAGTCGTGCTTTACCTCTTGAAGAACGGCTTCACCGCTGATGAAATCGATGCGATGATGAACAAGAAGGGCGGCGTGCTCGCTCTCGGTGGTACGGGTTCGAGCGATATGCGTGACCTCTGCTCTGCATGCGATGCTGGCAATGAAGAAGCAAAGGTGGCCCTCGCACGCCTCGTTCATGGTTACGCCATGTACATCGGCGGCTACACCGCATTGCTCGGTCGCGTGGACGCAATCGTCCTCACGGGCGGCATCGGTGAAAACAGCAAGGAAACGCGCGCAGCCCTCTTGCCCGCACTCAGCGGCCTTGGCGTAACCTTGAATGCCGAAGTGAACAATCAGGTTCGCGGCATTGAAAAGATCATCTCTGGTGATGACTCTGCTATTCCGGTCTACGTCATCCCGACCAACGAAGAATTGATGATTGCTCGCGAAACGCATGGCGTTGTGACCAAGTAATTCTTCTTATGCACATCCTCTTTGATTTGAGGACCTATAAGCGTCTTCCCATATCCGCAGAGGTTTACATTGCGGATATGATGGACGCTTTTGTGCCCGCACTTCAAGAGGATGATCGCGTGACCATCCTTTTAGGCGCAGCCACGCTCCTGCCGTGGGAGCCCATTGAACATCCAGCCGTCTCCTATCTTATTGCCCAAGAAATCCCGGGTTCATTGCGTGCGAACACCGAAATTGTTTCGATTATCAAGCAGATGAATCCAGATATTTGGTGGACGGCGGATATCACGCTTGCGCCACCTAAAATGAAGGCACACGCGCCCAAAATCGTCTATGCAGTAGAAGATTTTCGTGTATTGGAGGGATTTTCCAACGATGGATTCTGGAAACGCTATCTCACCAAGCGCAAAATCTGCCAAAACCTCTTAAAGGCCGAGGCCATTATCTGCCCGCTTAAGGCGATTGCCACTCGCTTAATTAGTGTAATTGGGTTAGCTGCGCGCCACAAAACCTTCATTATTGAGAATGGGATTCACCCCATCTTTAGACCCCATTCTCCAGATGAAGTGTTGCAAATTCGCCGAAAGCATTTGATTCCCCAACGCTATGTTTTGACGACTTGCACCTCTGCCACAGCGGAATATCTCACACCCGTCTTTGAAGCGATTGGGGCGAGTGAAGAAATTTCCTCCATTACATGCGTTGTGCTTGGGGATGCGGCACTCCCCTACACCTTGCGTCAGGTCATTCGAGATTGCCACTTAGAGGGCATGATTCGATTTCTCAACATGGCGAAATTAGAACCCTACGAGGTGGCCGCCCTCTATGGTGGCGCCTCAATCCTCTTTGAGCCCTCTCAAGACATTGCCTATCTCCCCTCCGTCTTACGTGCGTTGGCCTCTGGGGTGCCTGTCATCTGTGCGGCAAGTGCTGCCAACGAAAACATCTATGGCAATGCCGTTTTGCGTGTACACCCCACCGATGCTCGGGAATGGATTCGCGCCTTAACAGCGCTCACGCTCTCCTCAACGCTCCGCGATCGGCAGGTCGCCAATGGTCATGCCCAAGTCTCCGCACTGACTTCTACGGCAATGGCCAAACACTCATTTGCCTTTGCACGCTTACTTTCTGCCGTACCCGCAGCCACCATTCGCAAAAATTCGCTTGATGCTCACCATGACTGAATCTGAACGTCGCTTTCATGAACACTTTATGCGTATCGCCTTACGCGAGGCCGAAGCTTCTGCTGCCGCAGGAGAAGTGCCATGCGGTTGTGTTATTGTTATGGCGCCGGAGGGTGTTTTTGAGCCCGGCATTGCTCACCCCCCTACACTCTCCGATCCTTGGTCTGCTAAAATTCTGGCCAAAGCACATAACCAGACCGAACTCCTTAATGACCCCACCGCCCACGCAGAAATGATTGCCATCACAGCTGCCACGGCTACAATCGGCGATTGGCGGTTGAAGAATGCCATTGTCTATGTCACAAAAGAACCCTGTCCTATGTGTGCTGGTGCCCTCATTTGGGCTCGTCCAGAGATGATTGTCTGGGGTCTCAGTGATAAAGAGCGTGGCGGCGAGCACGAATTTGGTATACTATCCAGCAAGAAAGTGAACCATCACCCCATTTTACTTCCCGGCATTTTGGAAGAAGTTTGCCGTGAACAATTTGTTGATTTCTTTAAAACTAAACGGAAAGAGTCGTAATATGCACCCTCGTTTTGCCCTCCTTTCATCCCTTTTATTCACCACTACGCTCACCGCGTTTGCTACCACAACACCTGCCGCACCTGAAGCTGCACCCGCTGAGCCTACCGCAACAGTTGCACCTGTCGCAGCACCCGCTGAGCCTACCGCAACAGTTGCACCTGTGACAGCACCCGCCGCACCTGTGGCCGAACGCTTTCCTAAAGCCGGTTGGAAAGAAACCGCTGATCCTTATGCCTCTCCGTACGCTCGTCCTGGTGGCACGTTGACCTACGCTGGCAACAATCCGCCCAAGAGCTTCAATGGTTACTTGGATAACAACACCTTTACGATGATGGTGTTTGGCATCATGTATCCCTCTCTTTTGGGTACAGATCCCATCACAGGTGAAGTCGCACCAGGCTTGGCAGACTGGTGGGAAATCAGCCCTGATAAAATGAGCTACACCTTCCATATTGACTCGCGTGCGCGTTGGAGTGATGGTTCTCCTGTGACCTCTGAAGACGTGAAGGCTACCTTTGATGCCGTCACGCATCCCAAAAGCTTCACGGGCCCCTTCCAAGTCCTCTTCTCTGCACTTGAATCCCCTGAAATTATCGACGCTCAAACGCTCCGTTTCCCCTGTAAGGAACTCCACTGGCGCAACCTCAATAGCGCAGGCCTTTCGCTCTATGTGATGCCGAAGAAGCTTTTGGATGCAGCCAAGGAAAAGTGCCGCACCGAAGGTCGTGACGAAGAAACCTTCTTTAACGAAATCAACTTTGACTTACCCATCGTGGGCGGCCCGTACAAAGTGACCGAACACAAGGAACGCATCAGCATGACCTTAACCCGTCGTCCGGACTGGTGGTGCTTCTCCACGCCTTCGGGTCAGGGTGTCTACAACTTTGATCAGATTCGCATCCGCTTCTTCATGGACCAGAACAATGCCTATGAAGCCTTTAAGAAGGGCGAAGTGGACACCTACGCCGTCTATTCTGCTCGCGTTTGGAACACTGAAAGCGTTGGTGAACGCTTTGAAAAGAACTGGGTGCTCAAGCAAAACGTGCACAATCACCAGCCTGTCGGCTTCCAGGGGCTCGCCATGAACCTCCGTCGTAAACCTTACGATGATGTGCGTGTGCGTAAGGCCGTCGCAATGTTGTTCGACCGTCGCCGCATGGTTCGTACCTTGATGTACAACGCATACTTCATGCAAAACTCCTATTGCCGCGACCTCTACACTGCAAACAATCCTTGCAAGAACACCCTCTTTGAATTCAATCCTGATGCAGCAGTGGCCCTCTTGAAGGAAGCTGGCTTTGAAATTAATCCCACCACCGGAAAGATGGAACGCGATGGTGAACCCTTTGTGATTCGTATCTTAACGCGTTCTGCAAGTGACAGCGTCTACCTTGCCCTCTTCAAGGAAGCATTGGAACGTGTCGGCATCGGCCTCGATATCTCCCAGAAGGACTTCGCCACTTGGATGCGCGAAACTGGAAAGTACAACTTTGATGTGACCACCAGTGCATTCTCTGGCTCTCTTTTCCGCGATCCTGAACCCATGTGGAGCAGCGCTTATGCCGAAACGCCTAACGGCGTTAACCTCACGGGCTTCCATTCTCCCGAAATTGATGCCCTCATCGAACAGCAGAAGTCCGAATTCTCCACCGCCAAGCGCAACGAAATCATGCGAAAGATTGACGGCATGTTGACCGACGCCGTTCCCTATGCCTTGACTTGGAATACCGACTCCACGCGTCTTCTTTATTGGAATAAGTTTGGTACCCCGCCGACCGTCATCGGACGTTTTGGCGATGAGCTCTCCATTCCCGTCTACTGGTGGTATGACGAAGACTCTGCGGCGGAATTGCAACACGCTATGCGCGAAAAGACCCCCTTGCCGGGCCGCAATACCGAAGTCTTCTTCGACCAAGAGGTTGAAGTTGAGACCAAGAGCATCGTACACTAAGCCTTTTTGTCACAGACCTGAACTATGCCCACAAATACTCCAGACGACAATCTGCAAGATGAATTCTTTTCAGATGTCTTTGACACATCTACTGTAGCGACTGAAACAGACGAAGATGAATCCGCTGCTCCAGAAGCCATTTTACCTACGCAAAACTTACAGAAAATCGCCGCTCCAGAGGTTCACGATCGTGGACCTTTTGGACGTTTGATGGAAGCAAACTTTCTCCAGTTCGCCTCCTACTCCATCTGTGACCGCGCCTTGCCGACCGTAGAAGACGGTCTCAAGCCCGTGCAGCGCCGTATTCTCCATGCAATGTGGGAAAAAGATGACGGACGCTTCTCAAAGGTGGCAGGTGTGGTGGGTAATACCATGCATTACCATCCCCACGGTGATGCTGCCATTAAAGACGCCATCGTTACCCTCGCCAATAAGCGCTATTTGATTCAAGGACAGGGTAACTTCGGCAACATCTTTACAGGCGACGAAGCGGCAGCTGCGCGTTACATTGAATGTCGCCTCACCAAACTCGCCCGCGAATACCTCTTCTCTCCCAAAGTCACCACCTATGTGCCCAGCTATGATGGACGCAATAAGGAGCCCGTGCTCTTGCCTGCAAAGGTGCCGTTGAGCTTGATGCTCGGCGTTGATGGTATTGCCGTGGGTCTTTCAACCTCCATTTTGCCGCACAACTTCCCCGAGTTGCTTGAAGCCGAAATTGCAATCTTGCAGAAGAAGCCCTGCCCCAAATTATTGCCCGACTTCATTACAGGTGGCGTCATGGACGCCTCTGAGTACAATGATGGCAATGGCAGTGTCCGCGTGCGTGCGACGATTGAACAGCGTGACAAGGAAAAGAATAAACTCTTCATCACCTCTGTTCCCTACGGCATTACGACCGATCGTCTGGCAGAGTCCATCGAAAAGGCAATCAAGACCAAGAAGTTGCCCATTCGACACATTGACAACTTCACCGCTGAAAAGGTTGAAATTGAACTCTCCTTAACGCCTGGATCTGACTTAGAGAAGGTGCGAAAGGCGCTCTATGCCTTCACCGAATGCGAACGCAAGATTTCGAGCCGCATTGTTGTTTTGAAAAACAATCGTCCCGTTGAGCTCTCTGTTTCTGAAATGCTTGCAGACCATGCCCAACGCCTTCAGGAAATCTTCGCCGCAGAGTTCCGCGTCCGCTTGGCTGAAATTGACCAGCTCATGATACGCAAGACGCTTGAAGCCATCTTTATTGAGAATCGCATCTATAAGCGCATTGAAATGGTGAAGACCGCAGAAGCCGTCGCCATGGAGATTCGTCTTGGCTTTACGCCGTTCCTTGACATCATTGGCCATGAGGTCACCGATGATGAAATCGAAATGCTCTTAAAGATTCCGATTCGTCGCATTTCGCTCTATGACATCAACCGTCATAATGAGGAAATGGAAGCCCTGCGCCAGGAACATGCGCAGCTCACGGATGACTTAGGTCACTTAGCGCGTTATGCCGTCAAGTTCTTGAAGGGCTTACTGAAGGAATATGCCAAGACCTATCCACGTTTAACGGTGGTGGAAGATGGCTTCCAGGCAATTGACGAACGCGCCTTGACCTCGACCGAACTGACCCTTCGCCTCTCTGAAGACCACTACATTGGCTATGACATCAAACAGGGCACCCCGCTCTTCCCCTGCTCAAGCCTTGATAAGATTTACGTTGTCTGGAGCGATGGCCGTTATCGTTTCACACCGCCACCAGACAAGTTGCTTGCAGATGCGACCTACGCCCCCGACCAAGCGTGGTTGGCTGCGTTAAACCCGCGTGCACCGGTGCACTACTTCACCGCTGGCATCTACAATCGTGACGAAGTCTTCACCTGCGTCTATTACGAACCCCTCTACGGCTTCACCTACATCAAACGCTTCACTTGGGGCGGCATGATTATGAATAAGGATTATAATCTGGTGCCCGAAGGTGCGACGGTCCTCTTGCTTTACAGAGGCACGCCCGAAAAGATCTACGTGAAGTTCAAATTCCTCAAGTATCAACGCACCTCACAGTGGGCGTTTGATCCTCAAAAGGTACGCATCACCTCTGCCTCATCAAAGGGCATTCAAATGACGGCCAAGCAGATTGAACGCATTGAAACGAAGCGTCCTTCGTGGTGGACAGGTTCTGATTCCGCCGTTGAAACTGCATCTGACGGGATGCTTTTCCAATAAGACTTGAAGCATTCACCTTATCGGAAGCCTAAAGACCTTCCACTTTAAGCTCACGTATGGAAGTGCCCACTTCACAACTTGCTCCAGCTCGGGAGGTCTTCACCCTCCCGTGGCAGCAGGTGCGCCAACCCTGGTTGCGCTTCATTTTGAAGTGTTCTCACCATGCGCTTGAGGCGTTTTTAGGCCTTAAACAACTTCAAAAGATCTACTTCACCGTCCGGGATACAATGCCTGACCGCCCTTTTTCAGAGGGCGTCCTCAAGGCAATGGATACCAAGGTCTCGGTCGCCGAAACCGATTGTGCGCGTATTCCATCTCAGGGTTCCCTTGCGATTATTGCCAATCACCCCTTCGGTGCCACTGAAGGGCTCGCACTCCTGGAACTCATTCGCTCAAAACGCCCCGACGTGAAGGTCTTGGGCAATTTCATCCTAAAGCGAATTCCAGAATTACACGACCACCTCTTCTTCGTTGACCCCTTCGGCTCCTCCTCCTCCGTCAATCGAAATGTGAATGCCATTCGCCAAGCCTTACACTGGCTTCGTGATGGTCACGCCCTCATCATCTTTCCTGCAGGCGAAGTGGCAAGCTTTGAACCCAGCGCCTTTCGCGTTCGTGATGCCGCATGGCATGTCTCGGTAATGACCCTCTTAAGGCGTGCCGCTGACCAACTCACCATCCTGCCTATTTACATTCCTGGTTCCGCCTCCCTACTCTTCCATCTGGCCGGCAAACTTCACCCTCGTTTAAGAACGCTCTTACTGCCCTGGGAAATGCTTCGGATGCGTCATCGTACGCTCTCATTACGCATTGGTTCGCCCATTCCCTCCAGCGAACTCTTCCAACGTTTTTCCGAAGACACTGATGCGTTACGCTATCTCAGATTTAGAACCTTTTTATTAGAAGGTCGCCAACGTCAAACCTGGTTTGATGACCAAATGCAGCGCTTGACCTTAGACACCACCGAACGCGTTAACGAGCCCATTATCGCCCCCGTCCCTCCCAACCGTATCGAGACCGAACTTTCCGCGCTGCCGCCAGAAGCCACCCTTTTTTCAACCGACGACCATATCGTCTATGCCGTCCAAGGAAAATTCATTCCTGTTACCCTACCTGAAATTGGTCGGTTACGGGAGATTACCTTCCGTGCGGCAGGCGAAGGCACTGGCCACACCTTCGACACGGATGAATTTGACCCTTCCTACTATCAAATCATCCTTTGGAATAAACACCACCGTAGCATTATTGGATGCTATCGTCTGGCGCTTTCAGATGTCTTGGTTGAGGAAAAGGGATTCAATGCACTCTACACGCGCACCCTCTTCCAATTTGACGAACGCTTCCTGGGCCACTTACCTGGTCCAGCAATTGAATTGGGCCGTTCCTTCGTGCGTCCAAGTTACCAACGGACCTTTGCGCCCCTATTGCTCCTCTGGCGTGGTGTCTTAACCTTTATCGCACAGCATCCGCACTACACCACCCTCTTCGGTCCAGTGAGTATCTCGCATGACTTCAATGAAGCCTCCGCGACCCTCCTTTTGGATTACCTGAAGCAACACGCCTACGACTACAACCTTGCCCATTGGATTGCCCCACGCCTTCCCCCGAAATTAAAACGTTTTACCGAATGGCAACACCCCGACTATGCCGAGTTTAGAGTTGAAGAAGCGGATATCAATCAAGCCCTCACCGAATTTGAGAATGCGCCCCATGACATTCCGATTCTCATTCGCCAATATCTCAAACTCGGAGGCAAAATTGTCGCATTCAATGTTGACCCCGACTTTGGCACTGCGATTGACGGCTTAATCGTGGTTGATCTCTTAAAAGCTTCCCCACGCGATATCTCTCGCTACATGGGTAAATCCCTTTACAAAACCTATTGCGACGCACAAACGAAAGGTGCACAATGAAAATCTTAATTACTGGTGGCAAAGGTATGCTCGGCCGTACCTTGCTAAAGCATTGGGAAAAGACACATACCTGCTTCATCGCCGATTTGCCAGAAACTGATTTAACGCAATCCAACGCCGTTGATGCCCTCTTTGCAACGGTGCAACCCGATGTTGTGGTGCACTGTGCAGCCATGACCAATGTTGATGGATGCGAAACCCAACGCGACCGCGCCTTCCTTCTAAATGAGACAGCCACACGCCACGTCGCCCAAGCCTGCGCCACCTATCAAGCACGACTGATTGCCATTTCGACGGACTATGTCTTTTCTGGTGACACCCCAGGTGAACGTAAAGAAAATGACCCCGTCGCACCACAAACCGTCTATGGCGCCAGTAAACTTGCCGGCGAACGCGCCGTCCAGCAGTTCTGCCCCAACCATGTCATCGCACGTATCGCATGGCTCTACGGTGCAGGAGGCCCCAGCTTCGTCCATACCATGATGGCACTCGCCGCAGCAGACCCGTGCCGCACGCTAAACGTGGTTGATGACCAACACGGCAACCCCACCTCCACCGATGCAGTTGCAGAGGCCTTAACCGCCATCCTTGCACGCCCCGAACTCAAAGGCATCTTCCATCTCACCTGCGAAGGGGTCACCACCTGGTGTGAATTTGCCAAAACCATCTTCCGTTTAGCTGGCTACAACAATCTCACCATTGCCCCCTGTAGCAGCGAGGAATTTGTGCGCCCT
>JAGCML010000297.1 GCA_017646485.1 Kiritimatiellia bacterium | reverse complement strand
TGAATGAGTTCCTGGATGAGCACGGTCTTACCGACGCCTGCACCACCGAAGAGACCAATCTTACCACCGCGACGATAAGGCGTGAGCAAGTCAATCACCTTAATGCCGGTAACCAAAATTTCTGCGTCAGGGCTCTGGTCAGTAAAGGCGGGCGGTTCACGGTGAATGGGGTCACGCTTTTCGCAGACCACTTCACCTTTACCATCGATGCCGTCACCCAAGAGGTTCATCACGCGGCCCAAGGTGCCTTTACCAACAGGCATTGCCATGGGGCGGCCGAGGTCCTTCACGGGAGCGCCGCGAACAAGGCCGATGGTGGAGCCCATTGCAATCGCACGGATACGGCAGTCGCCGAGGTGCTGGGCGACTTCGAGCACGAGGTTGTAGGGTTTGTCATCCAACAACGGATTGGTGGTGCGCAATGCGGTCAGCAAGCGCGGGCGGATGCCGGAGGGGAATTCCACGTCGACAACTGCACCCATCACCTGGATGACATTGCCGATATTTTCTTCCGTTTTTGCAAGCTTTGTGTCTGCCATAAGAAGATCCTTATTTCAGCGCTTCGGCGCCAGAGACGATTTCAGTAAGTTCGTTAGTAATAGCCGCTTGACGTGCACGATTGCGGCGGGTGCGCAATTCTTTCTCCATCGCGTTCAGATTCATCGTGGAGTTATTCATAGCCATCACGCGAGCGGCGAGTTCACCGGTTGCAGAATGAAGCATCGCGTAGTAGAGCGAGAGCTGAATCCAGAGATACGCAAGGTTTTCCAACAAGCGATGGTCATTGGGTTCTAAGATGCGCGGAAGCGGCATCGGCGTGACCTCCACCTTGGGAACAGGTGGATGGGCATCTGGAAGCAAACGCTCGGTGCGGCAGTCATTGGTCATGGAGTTGACAAAGTGATTGGAAATCAACCACACTTCGTCATACATCTTCCACAAGAAGACACGCATGACTAACTTCGCAACGCGGTCAGAGTCGGTGACGGTGGGGTGCGTTGAGGCAGGGAGCACATGGTCTAAGATGCCAGGATATTCACTCTTCAACGCATTCGCCGCCTTTTGACCTACATAAAGATGGTCAATCTTGGCTGCGCGTTCGCCATGTTCAGCGTGGAAATCACGCACGGAACGCACCACTGCCGCATTGAAGCCACCACAGAGGCCGCGGTCTGCACTCATGATAACCAAGAGAATGCGACTATTCTTTTCTGGTGGCGGTTGCAATAAGCGGTGCTTGGCGAAGCGCGGTTGCTGAATGATGGGCATGAGCGCCGCGAGAGCACGGGTGAAGTTCTCCGGACGCGAGAGGTCACTTTGCACGCGATGCAAGTGCGAACCGGCGACAAGTTTCATCGTACTTGTCACGCGGCGCATACTTGCCATAGACGCCAGGCGCTCGTTAAATTCGCGCAAGCTGGGCATGGATTACTTCCTCTTGGGGTTGTAAGCGGTGAGCACTTCCTGCATCAAAGCATCCAACATGCCCTTGAGTTCGTCATCTAAGACAGGGCTTTCGCGGAAGCGATGAGCGTAGGATTGACCCGTTTTAGAATTTTCGAGTGCGTCAGCCAAGGCCTTCAGTGCATCGGGCAGACGAGCAGGGGTGATGTCTGCGAGCCACTTATTGGTGCCGGCGTAAAGAATAGCGACCTGTTCTGCCACTGCTTTCGGACTGCCAGGCTTCTGACGAATAGACTGCATGAGGGCGCGGCCGGTGGCGAGTTGCTCTAAGGTGCCAGCGTCCAAGTCGGAGGAGAAGGAGGTGAAGGCTTCCAATTCGCGATACTGTGCGAGCAATACGCGGAGCGGACCTGCGACCTTCTTCATGGCCTTCACCTGTGCGTCACCACCCACACGAGATACGGAGATACCGGGGTTGATGGCGGGGCGTTGGCCCTGGTGGAAGAGGCTGGCTTCAAGGAAGATCTGACCATCGGTGATGGAGATGACGTTGGTCGGAATGTAAGCCGAGATGTCATTGGCCTGCGTTTCAACGATTGGGAGCGCAGTCATGCTACCGCCACCCTTTTCATTGGAGAGCTGTGCGGCGCGTTCCAAGAGACGACTGTGAAGATAGAAGACGTCACCAGGGAATGCTTCACGGCCTGGCGGACGGCGCAAGAGCAAAGAAATTTGACGATACGCTTGTGCGTGCTTGGTCAAATCGTCATAGATGACCAGGGCATGTCCGCCGCGATTCATCCAGTATTCCGCCATGGCGCAACCCGAATAGGGCGCGAGGTATTGCAACGGAGCGGGGTCGGAGGCACCAGCCACGATGATGGTGGTGTAAGCCATTGCGCCAGTCGATTCCAATTGCTTACAGAGGGCTGCCACGGTGGAGAGTTTTTGACCGATTGCCACATAGAAACAGTGGACATCGCCACCCTTTTGGTTTAAGATGGCGTCAACGGCGATGGTGGTCTTGCCCGTCTTACGGTCACCGATAATCAATTCGCGCTGGCCACGACCGATCGGCGTAAGGGCGTCGATTGCCAAGATACCGGTCTGCATGGGGGTGTCTACGTTACGACGTTCCACAATCGAGGCTGCGGCTGCTTCCACCGGCATCTCAGTATCTGCCACGATGGGACCCTTACCATCTAAGGGACGACCCAACGCATCCACGACACGACCCGTGAGGGCGGGACCTGCAGGAACGGAAACCACGCGGCCAGTTCTGTGGAAGCGATCGCCTTCACGAACATTGACGTCGCTATCCAAAATAGCCACGCCGACCACATCTTCTTCAAGGTTCAGTGCGAGACCAGCTACGCCATTTTCGGTTTCAACGAGTTCGTTGTACATTACGTTCGTCAAACCATCTACGCGAGCGATACCGTCACCTACGCTCAAAACAGTGCCGAATTCTGTGGTGTCCACAGGCTTGTCGGCTTGTTCCATACGCTGACGGAGCAGCGCAGAAAGCTCATCGGGTTTCAATTGCGTCTTCATAGACAATCCAAATTAAATAGGTTGGTGTGCGAAAAATAAGCGTGCACACACAGTAAAGTGTTTAGCGAAACAGTTGCCGTAGACGTGCTAAACGTCCCTTTAGGGAGGCGTCAATTTGCGTATTGCCTGCACGAATGATGAGCCCTGCACCTAAATCCGCATCTGTACGGACGGTGATTTGCGTCTGCTCACCATAGGCGGCGATGGCACGTTGCGTCAAAGTCTTGAGCAATGTTTCAGAGGGTGTGGTTGCAAAGACAAATTCCACATCGACTCGGCCTTCTGCCAAATCGGCAAATCTACGAAAGACTTGGATGACTTGTGGAATTGCAGAAAGGAGTCCTGCTGTGGAGAGCGCCTCTAAGAGAATCATGGTGGGGGGCGCCATGGTATCATCCCAAAGAGCCTTTACCGCTTCGGCATGGGCGGCTTTGGGAAGACTGCGCTGGGTGGTACACCAGTCACGCAGTTCTTCCGAACCTTCCCACTGATTTTGTAGGGCTTCCATGTCGCCACGAACGCGCGCCAGCATGCCGAGATTTTGAGCGGCAAGCACTAACGCACGTGCATAAGGACGGATGACGGCTTCGTCGTAATACATAAAGCTGACTTTCAAAATCAGTTGAAACGGATATCCGCGGCAATCTTTTCCTGGTAGTCTTGGCGTTGTTTATCCGTGAGCATGCCAGGAAGCATACGCTCTAATGCGCTTGCAATTTCCGCACCAGCACTTTCGTTCAACTTCCGCAAGGTGTCTTCGCGTTCTGCTTTGAGTTGCGCTTCGGCCACTTGCTTGCGTTGCGCGATGGCTTCGCGGGCCTCTTCTTCCATTTTCGCAATGTGCTGACGGGCCGCAGCAGCTTGTTCGTCTGCTAACTTACGCGCTTCCGCCTTTGCTTGGTCAATGGTTTTTTCAGCTTCTGCATCCGCTTCAGCAGCGGCTTTGCGCGCCTTTTGAGCATCGTCGAGTGCGTCCTTAATTTCAGTTTCACGCGCCTCGACAAAGTTCAAGATCGGCTTCCAGAGAAGCTTGGCTAAGAGGGTGGCAGCGATTGCAAAAGCGACCCACGTCAACAGCACCATCTGCCCGTTGAAATCCAGAACGCCACCGCCTCCGGAGGTGTGATGCTCCGAAATGGGTTGTTCGGTAACGGCTTGAGTTTCTGTTGCCATTGCGTAGCTCTTACTTGAGGAGGCAGACCACGACGGCGAAGAGGGCAACACCTTCGATAAGTGCGCCAGCGATAATCATTGCAGTCTGCAACTTTGCTGCAGCTTCAGGCTGACGTGCCATGCCCGCAAGTGCGGAATAGCCGATGAGACCAATGCCAATTGCTGCGCCGAGAACTGCGATACCTGCTCCGATAGGACCCATGATGAACTCCTTAGTTTTGTTGAGTTAGTGTTGGGGATGAACCATCATCCCAATAAAGATTGCTGAAAGCATCGTGAACACGTAAGCCTGCAAAAAGGCTACGAAGACTTCAAAGAGGTAAAGGCAAATGGCGACTGCTAATGAAGGGGCAGCCACTGCGCCAAAAATTGCGGTAAGAGAGACCATGGCGTAAAGCACCACGTGCCCACCCAACATATTGGCAAAGAGACGCATCGTCAGTGCAAAGGTGCGCGAGAAGAGGGAGATGATTTCCATTAAGAACATTACTGGCTTCATTGGGCCAGGAAGTCCTGCGGGTAAAAGGGCATGCACCAGCGCATGTGCGCCACCTTGGCGTAAGGTGCCCCAAAGTGAAACACCGAGGAAGATCGTGGCTAATGCCGCTGTAATATTCACATTACCCGTGGCACAGGTGAAAAGCGGAATCAACCCTAAAAAGTTGGAGAGCAAAATGAAGAGGAAGATGGAACAGAAAAACGGCACGAAACGACGTCCATAAGCCGCGCCCCCAAAGTTGGGATAGACAATATCATCGCGGATGAACAGCACATACTTTTCAAGGATAACGCCAAGCCCGTGCGGAATGAGGCCGATTTTCTTTCTGCCAAACCATGCTAATGCGCCCAGCAGTAAGGCAACCAAAATGATCATCGTCTCATCAAAATGAAAGACGGCTAAAATGTCATGGCCTAAAATCTTGAGGTCATCTAAAATGGTCTTGTGTGTTAACGCATCCAAGGAACCGCCATGATGCATCACATGATGGTTAACATATTCCAAAAAGGCGCTCAGTTTTTCCTGCATGGTTTCCTGCCTTAAGTATTATTGGTGCTATGATACGCTTCAAAATGAAAATAGTCAAGTAATAAAAGTCGTTTCTAACACATTCCTAACAATTCACCTGCGCGATGTGCGAGTAGACAGGCGTGAGAAAGCTTGGACGGAAACCTATGGAGTGCGGAAAGTGCCGCCAAAGGGGGGCTTCAACTCGTAGATTTGTACGCATCATCCTTTTCAAAAAGAGTACAATCACCGACAAAACTTTACGATAGTCTAATGTTTTCTTTCACTTCCTCTTTAAAGCACATGACCTCCGACGGATGCCGGAGGTCATGTTGTCTGCTGGGGAGATGATTACCAAATCCCGAGGAGGCGTTGCATTAAAAGCGCTACACTGGTAATTCCTGCCCAACAAATCGCACCCAGGAGCAGGGCCTTTCCACCGCTTTTAATCAACTTCACCACATTGGTGTTTAATCCAATGGCTGCCATCGCCACCACAATGAGAATCTTGGAGAGCGTTTTCATGGGGGCAAAGGCCGCCTCTGCCACTCCAAAGTGTACGCTTACCGTGGTAATCAGCGTTGCCACAAGGAACCAAATCACAAAGAATGGGAAGACCTTCTTCAACGAGACCTTTCCCTTCTCTGCAGATTGACGCATTGTAAAGAAGCTAAGGGCAAGCACAATAGGAATAATTGCAAGAGTGCGCGTGAGCTTAACCGTGACAGCCTTTTGAAGGGTTGCTGTTCCTAAATGGTGCATTGAGTCCCAGGTTGCCGCCACAGCTGTCACCGACGAGGTGTCATTGACGGCCGTGCCCGAAAAGACACCAAAGACCTCTCCGGTGGTGGTGTCCATCCCTAAGCATGTCCCTAATACAGGGAAAATCAACGCCGCTAAGACATTGAAGAAGAAAATTACAGAGATTGCCTGCGCAACTTCATTGTCATCTGCATCAATCACAGGAGCCGTTGCTGCAATCGCAGAGCCGCCACAGATTGAAGACCCCACGCCAATCAACGTAGCGATACGGCCTGGGACCTTCATCCAACGTTGCAACAGAAAGGCGAGCACTAAAGAGGTGGTAATCACGGCTAAAATCACAGGCAGAGCTTGTAAGCCCGATTTCGCAACCACTGAAAGATTTAATCCAAAGCCTAAAAGGATTACCGCCCATTGGAGGACCTTCTTTGAGACCCAGCGAATGCCAGGGTCTAATTGCGGACGCCATTTGCCAAGCACTGGCGCAAGGCACATCCCGATGAGGATGGCAATCACCGCTCCGCCCATAATGGGAAACATCTTCCCCAAATACCACGCAGGGAGTGCAATCAAAAGACAGGTTAAAACACCCGCCCAAGATTTCAACAACCATGACTTCATCTTCACACCTCACTTCCGACTAAAACGTTGACGAATCATTAAAGCTATTATACTTCATTTTTTCGCCTTACACTTAACCTCCCCTACAAAAAGAACTTCTATTCGTTAGAGTCGTGAATCCGACACTGCTTGCATTTTGAAGCTTCCCACCTAACACAAAATGAGCGGATCCTACAAAGGAGACTTCCGCTCTCTGAAAAAGGAACGTAAGCTAAACTTACGCCTTGGTCACGCGACCAGCCTTCAAGCAAGCTGCGCAGACCTTCATGTGGCACGTCTGGCCGTTAGGCTTGCGAACGTGCACATTCATCAAGTTAGGTTCAAAGCGACGCTTAGAGATACCGGTCGTGTGCAAACCGATGCCGCCCTTGGCCTTCTTCAAACCGTGACGCACAATGCGGCAGCCAACCATCGGCTTCTTACCGCAGACTTCGCAGATACGGGACATGATGTGTTCTCCTTAACGTTAAATAGAATTGAAATTTGATCAGGGCTTCAAAAACGTTGCCATACGGAAACGTTCTGCAGAGACTTCCGTGTGATCCACAGGTTGACGCGGCTTATCAGAAACAACCGACTGACCCTTTGCCTGCGGCTTAAGCTCATCGCGTAAAGCCTGCATCACTGCCTCTAAACCAGGCGTCCCCTCTTCCTTCAAAGAAAGCTTCAACGGGGTGATGCCAGTCTCGGCAACAAATGTGTCATAGTGTTCCTGTGCGGTGAGTTCATCCATCTTATTGGCAATCACCAATGCTGGACGTGCTGCCAATTCAGCATCATAACTCTCAACCTCTGCACGAAGAATACGGTACGCATTCTCGGGAAGATTTTCGGTGTCCGCCATGTCTAAGACATAAACCAACATCTTCGAGCGCGAAATATGGCGCAAGAAGGTCAGTCCAAGTCCCACACCATCTGCGGCACCTTCAATGATCCCAGGGATATCTGCCACACGAAGCGTGGCGTAATCACCGTAAACCACCGTGCCAACAATGGGGTGAAGCGTTGTAAACGGATAATTGGCAATCTTCGGACGCGCAGCACTAATTGCAGCAAGCAAGGAGGATTTACCCGCATTCGGGAAGCCAACCAAACCCGCATCGGCAATCGTCTTTAATTCAAAACGCGCCGTAAATGCTTCGCCTTCATCACCGGGAATGAACTTCTCAGGAGCCTGATTGACAGAACTCTTGAAGTGAACATTACCCCAGCCGCCACGACCGCCACGTGCAATGATCATCTCGTCGCCGTGTTCCAATACTTCACCGAGGAAAGCCCCAGTATCCACATTGTACACTTCCGTGCCGCAGGGCACATCAACAATCAGATCTTCGCCGTTACGACCGTGCATCTTCTGCCCGGTTCCGTTAACACCATTCTCTGCGAACAGACGCGGTTCGTAAAAAACGCGCAATAAGCTATCAGCATGCGTACTCGCACGCACCACTACATTGCCACCACGACCGCCGTCACCTCCGTCAGGACCGCCTTCCGGAACATGCGACTCACGACGGAAACTTCCGCTTCCATCTCCACCGCGTCCCGCGCGGACCTCAGCCGTAGCCGAATCAACAAAGGTTCTGGTTTTCACCGTTTCTGTCCTGATACAAATTCCGAAAATTACTGAGCCACTTCGGGAAGGGGCTTCACCGCAACGACCTTGCCGTTCTTCTGGAATTCGACAACGCCGTCAATCAACGCAAAAAGCGTGAAGTCGCGACCGCAGCCAACGTTTGCACCAGGTGCAAACTTCGTGCCACGCTGACGAACGATAATAGATCCGGCGGTGACGACCTGACCGGCGTAACGCTTGACACCGAGACGCTTAGAATTGCTGTCGCGGCCATTACCAGTGCTACCTGCCATGATAGTTTATCCTTTCCGGAGTTTAAGCAATGGACTTAATCTTGATAACCGTCAATTCCTGACGGTGACCGACGCGGCGTTCATAGCCTTTGCGGCGGTTCTTACGAAAATGAATCAACTTGTCGCCACGCTTGTGACCGAGAACGGTTGCGACAACCTTAGCGCCCTCAACCGTGGGCATGCCGATCTTAAGCTCGTCGCCAGTGTTCAAAGCGAGAACGGAGGTAAGCTCGATATCCGCGCCGACTTCGCCGGCTATGCGGTTGACTTCGATAACGGTACCAACTGCCACACGGCACTGGACGCCACCGGCCTCAACGACTGCATATGCTTCCATGAGATATGTCCTTTGTTGTGTTTCAAAAGCATTTTCAATGCCCCTGTGGCAATGAAAGTGGCGCATAAGATACCGAAAAAAAGGTGGTTCGTCAACAACTTTTGTAAAATTAAATTTCAGAAAAGCATAACTAATTGATAAATCAATGACTTCCGCTTTGCAAAATAACAAATAAACAAAGCATAAGTCATTGAAACTGCGTGTAGGAGTGGCTATGCCACAGTTCGAAGTTTCGTTCGCTACGCTCACTTGAGTTCGGAGTTCCGAGTAGCGCTCCGCGCAGCACTGCATGTGGATTTTATAAACCACAAAATACTCAAAATACTCAAAAAGGGGGCGGCTGCGCCGCTGGACTGCCAGCGTGTCCCTTTGTCTCTTATGTCCCTTTGTCCCATTGTGCGACTGTCTCGTGTGGCGCACAGTCTTGCACGCTGCGTCACCCTACGCCCCGGCTGTAAACTGTCGCCCTTTTAGGGCTTCTGCCGCGCGGACGAAGTCTGCCCCGTGTCGGCGGAAAAGCATCAGCGTATGGGAATTGGAGCAGAAAATTCGCCCATACATTTGGAACTCGAGCACTTTTTATTGTATCTATGATACAACGAGGGTTAAAGTTGGTATAATGTGTGCGTTTGTTCTTTATTTCTCATTTTTTGGAAGTTCTTAATTTCATAAAATTAAGGTAAGGATTAGTTATGCAAGAATCTAAAGTGAAGATGCCCGCGTTTGGTGAAAAGATTACGATGGGTGCAGATGGTAAGCTGAATGTGCCGAATTTCCCAATTATTCCGTATGTGGAAGGTGATGGCACGGGGCCTGATATTACGGCGGCAGCGATGATTGTGTGGGATGCTGCGGTGAAGGCTGCTTACGGTGACACGCGCAAGATTGCTTGGATGGAAGTGTACGCTGGCGAAAAGTCGAACGAGGTGTACGGTCCGAATACTTGGCTTCCAGATGAGACGGTGGAACTCTGTCGTGACTATTTGGTCTCGATTAAGGGTCCTCTGACCACGCCGGTGGGCGGTGGTATTCGCTCAATCAATGTGGCGATGCGTCAGTTATTGGACCTTTATGTCTGCTTGCGCCCGGTGCGTTGGTTCAAAGGCGTTCCTTCTCCTGTGCTTCATCCCGAATTGACGGACATGGTGATTTTCCGTGAAAACACGGAAGACATTTATGCGGGTATCGAATGGATGAATGGCACGCCTGAGGCGAAGAAGGTGATTGATTTCCTCATGCAGGAGATGGGCGTGAAGAAGATTCGCTTCCCTGAATCCTCCTCGATTGGCATTAAGCCCGTTTCCCAGGAGGGTAGCGAACGTTTGATTAAGGCTGCGATTGATTACGCTATCGCCAATGATCGCAAGTCGGTGACCTTCGTTCATAAGGGCAATATCCAGAAGTTTACGGAAGGCGCTTTCCGCGATTGGGGTTATGCCTTAGCGAAGCGCGATTACGGTGCACAGCCGATTGATGGCGGTCCTTGGTGCACGCTCCGTAATCCGAATACGGGTCGCGAAATCATTGTGAAGGACTGCATCTGCGATGCCTTCTTGCAGCAGATTTTGACGCGTCCGGCTGAGTATGATGTGATTGCGACCTTGAATTTGAATGGTGACTACGTCTCTGACGCACTTGCTGCTTGCGTGGGTGGCATTGGCATTGCTCCTGGTGCAAACATCAATAACACGACTGGTGTGGCTGTCTTCGAAGCAACCCATGGTACGGCGCCGAAGTATGCAGGTTTGGACAAGGTCAATCCTGGTTCGCTCATTCTCTCGGGTGAGATGATGCTCCGTTACATGGGCTGGACGGAAGCAGCGGATAAGATTATCGAAGCGATGGATAAGGTCATCGCCGCCAAGACGGTAACTTATGACTTCGCTCGTTTGATGGATGATGCGACGGAAGTTTCCTGCTCTGGATTTGCAAAGGCGCTTGCTGCTGCAATGGAATAAAGCGAAATGAGCGTTTTAATCCTCATTTTGACCTTCGCAATGACGGTGTTACTCATCGCCGTCATTGCCTTGTTAATTTCTCTCTTGCGTCGACCGATGCCGATGGGGCGGGCGGACTTACCGCCCATGTTAACCCCTGACGCATTGGATGGAACTGAGCGTCGCTTGACGGAACAGTTGGCCCAACGCCTTCATTACTTTGAAGACAAGGAAGATCTCCTTGCGCGTCGTCAACGTGAAGAGTTGAATAACGCCCTTCAAACGCGTTTCCAAGCGAATTCTGAATTGATTGAAAAGCACTTGAGTGAAGTGCGTGATCGTCTGATGGCGATGGGGCATATCACTGAAGGGGTGCAACGCCTCAGTGAAGGGGTGATGCGCTTCAATCGCTTGTTGGGCAATGTCAAAGCACGAGGAACTTGGGGCGAAGTTCAATTAGAACGTCTGTTGGCGGATATGTTCGTCAAGGGGCAGTACGAAAAGAATGTAAAGCCCAATCCGCGTTCGAATAAGATTGTGGAGTTTGCATTGGCGTTGCCGGGTGCAGAAGAAGGGAAGCCCGTGTGGTTGCCCGTCGACTCGAAGTTCCCTGTGGAAGACTACGAACGCTTGCTTGCGGCGAACACTGCAGAACAGGCCGACGCCTCTCGTAAGGCCTTGATGACCAGTTTGAAAACCTTCGCAGGGCAGGTGGCAGAATACATTTTGCCGCCGCACACGACAGACTTCGCAATCATGTTTTTGCCAACCGAAGGCCTCTTTTTAGAAGCCGCTTCGGATTCGAATTTACAAGAAGAATTGCAACGCCGTAAAGTGTTATTGGCGGGACCTCAGACGCTCGCCGCACTCTTCAATGCGTTGCAAATGGGTTTTAAAACACTCGCTGTTCAGAAGCAATCTGCGAAGGCATGGGCGCTTTTGGCAAAGACGAAGCAACGTTTAGATGCGTGTCTTTCCGATTATGATGCAGCAGTGAAGAAATTGGAAGAAGCCGGGAACAAGGTGGATGCGGCTCGTGACCGCATTAACATGCTTGCTCGGGATTTACGGAATGTGACCATTCCTGAAGAGGAGGAACCTCATGCGTAATCTTTGGACCGATCCTACCACGTTAGCAATCACCTGTGGTAAGGGCATTGTGCCATTTTTGGAACAAGAACTCACCGATTTGGGCTATGAAGTGTTGGGCTCAAATGAGACGATGGTGGGGATTAAAGCCAAGAATGCTTGTCGTGATATCTTGCGTTTAAACCTCTCCTTACGCACGGCTCAACGTGTGTTGTGGCCGTTTGTGCAGGATACGCGTTGCCGTAATTTGGATGATTTGTACGACTTGGCATACTATGCTCCTTGGGAACAAATCTTGAACGTGGATGAACCGTTCTTTGTGACCAATGTGACCAAGAATGACACGATTCAAGACTCCCGTATGCCGACGCTTCGTCTGAAGGACGCCATTGTTGACCGTATGCGTTCGAAGTGCGGCCACCGTCCGAATGTGAGCGGCGCAGTCCCCGTGCGCGTGGAAGCTGATGGCGCCATTCTTTACAGTAAGCCTACAGCGTTGCGTTCGGCAATGCGTGTGATTCGTGCAGTTTTGGAAGATTGGCTCAATACCATCCCCGAAACGCAAGAACGCGCCGACTTATTGATTGAAGTTGATGGCTACGATTTGATGTCGGGCAACTTCTATCTGCCGAAGTTGGATTTGATGGTGCTCAAGAAGCGTTTTGAACGCACCTTTGCCTCGCGCATGGCAGAAGGCACACCGA
>JAGCML010000296.1 GCA_017646485.1 Kiritimatiellia bacterium | reverse complement strand
TAACTTCTATCCGCCGACAATCAACTACAACACTCCCGATCCTGAATGCGATTTGGATATGGTGCCCAACAAGGGCGTCGAAGCTCCGCTCGACATCGCCATGACCAACACCCTCGGCTTCGGTGGTCACAACTCCTCGTTGATTCTCCGCCGCGCCTAAGGGCGTAAGGAAGCCGCGAGATGCTGTTAGCAGTATTCGCGGCTTCTACGCTGTCACCCATCGTGGTGACATTGACTCGGACGCACATCCTAAACTGTCTCTGTACAGCGTGCGTCCGCCATTCATCTCTTTTTGTATTTAGTTCTGCACTTCTTTGAAGGAGTCATCATGTACGATCAAGAAGCAATCAAAACTGTATTACCTCACCGCGATCCATTCCTTTTCTGCGATCGCATCCTTGAATGTTCCCCAGAAAAGACCATCGCTGAAGTCGATTACGGTCCTGATCGTTACTTCTTCAAAGGTCACTTCCCTGAATACCCTGTTTGCCCGGGCGTGATTCTCGTGGAATCCATGGCTCAGTGCGGTGGTGCAGGTCAGCGTTTGAGCTCTACCGATAAGGATGAAAAGCTCTTCCTCTTCGCAAAGCTCGAAGAAGTGCGTTTCGTCAATCAGGTGCGCCCTGGTGACACCGTGCGCTACGAAATCGAAACCATCAAGGCAACTGGTCGCCGTTTGGAACAGAAGGGCAAGGGCATCATCGTGGGTAAGACCGACAAGCGTGGCAATCCGCTCGTCGCTGTTGAAGCCCAGTGGTTCTGCCTCGTCGTTCCCGCTGGTGCACTCTCTGAATAATTTTCCTCCCCCTTTCTACTCCTCTCACTCAGGAGAAAACAATGGCTGAAGAACCCAAAGTGCGTGGTGGCCTTTGCCTCAATGTTGATGGCGAAGGTTGCAAGAAGTTTACCCTCCGTGACATCGCTCGCGAAAAGGCAAAGGCTCCGATTGAAAATGGTCCTAAGAGCGTGCTCGTGTTGGGCTGCTCTGGTGGTTATGGCTTAGCCTCTCGTATCGCAGTCGCTTTCGGTGGCCCTAAGGCAGAAACCTTGGGTGTCTCCTTCGAACGCGCTCCGACCGATCGTAAGGCTGGCTCTCCCGGTTGGTACAACAACGAAGCCTTCGATGAATCTGCTAAGGCTGAAGGTCTCAAGGCAATCACCATCTCCGCTGATGCTTTCGCTGATGCTACCCGTGAAACCGTTGCTCAGCTCGCTCGTGATAATGGCTTCAAGCCCTTTGACTTGGTCGTCTACTCCCTCGCTTCGCCGATGCGTACCGACCCGAAGGATGGCATCCTCTACAAGAGCGCCATCAAGCCGATCGGTAAGCCGCACGTGGCTCGTACGCTCGACATCATGACTTGCGAAATGAAGGAAGTCGCTGTCGAACCCGCAACCGACGAAGAAATCGCCGCCACCGTGAAGGTGATGGGTGGTGAAGACTGGATTCTCTGGATTGATTACCTCAAGGCTCAGGGCCTCCTCGCAGAGGGTTGCAAGACCGTCGCTTACTCTTACATCGGTCCTAAGTGCACCCAGGATATCTATCGTTCTGGTACCCTCGGCAAGGCTAAGGAAAATCTCGAAGCTTCCGCTAAGGCAATCACCGAAACCTTGAAGGATCTCAATGGTTACGGCGTTGTTTCCGTGAATAAGGCACTCGTGACGCGCGCTTCTGCCGTGATCCCTGCAATGCCTCCTTACATCTCTTGCCTCTTCAAGGTGATGAAGGAAGCAGGCCTCCACGAAGATTGCCTCGATCAGATTGACCGCCTCTTCCGTGAATTTATGTACCGCGCTGATGGCGTGGTGCCCGTGGATGAAGCTGGCCGTATCCGCATCGATGATTGGGAAATGCGCCCCGAAATCCAGGCCGCTGTGGATAAGCTCATGGAAACCCTCGCCCCTGAAAACGTGGAAACCACCACTGATATCGCAGGATATCGTACGGACTTCCTCGCCCTTCACGGCTTCGAAGGTTAATCCATCACACCAAATCTCTAAAACAAAGGCCGCCCTCTGGCGGTCTTTGTTTTTATTTACGCCTTCGTTGATGTAAAGATAAAAGAAAAGAAGGAGGGTGTGTGAGAATGGCGAAGGGAAGGAGAGGAGGAGATGTGGGGGAGGGAGGAAGTGGGGGCTAACTTCGCCCCCACCCCCCTCAGGCAGGACTGAGTCCTGCACGCTTCGCATCCTGCGGATGCTCTTACTGGTGCTCGCGAAAGATGTAGGGCGGGGTTCGGG
>JAGCML010000295.1 GCA_017646485.1 Kiritimatiellia bacterium | reverse complement strand
GGGTTTTGTACGAACGCAACTCGATCCAGCGCATGTTCCACCAGTTCGTCGATCTGAGTCGGATTTACTGGTCTCTCTGGATCCTGCCTCCGCAGACACGTGGGTCTATAATGCGTGGAACCTCTCCTACAATATCAGCGCTGCGCACCATGATGCAGCGGAAAAGTGGTACTGGGTGAAGGAGGGGATTACCTTATTAGAGCGCGGCTTACGCGCTGCGCCACGCGCTGAGCCCATCTTGCGTCAGCTGGGGTGGACCTTTGAGGACAAGTTGGGGCGTTCGGCAGATACGGCGGCGCCCTACTATCGTGCGCACTTGATGGAACTTTCCGTGCCGGCAGATGCCGATGCCTTTGCGAGGGCTACAGGGGTGACGCCAGACTGGAATGCACCCGAGGTCCGTGCGTTGTATTGGTATTGGCGGGCAAATCACGGACGTGATATGCTGCGTGTGACGTTGGATTTGGTTTATCGTCTGCAACAGACGCAGTGGCTCCCCTTTTTACTTCAAGTGGCGCGTTACGCCTGGGAGGATTTAGCGCCGCCGCAACAAGAACAAGTACGTCATCTCTTGCTGTCTATTCCCCAGACGCATCCTTCGCGGCGTGCGGCAGAAAGATTTTTGAAGGAGGTCACACCATGATCCGAACCGTTGGTGATATGGTTATTGCATTTGACTGCGAGTGGATTCCAGATGCGACATCTGCGCGCTTGATGTTTCCTGAAGCTGAAGGTATGCCAGATGATGCTGCGCTCAAAATGTTGTGGGCGGCAAATGGCGCTACCGATGAGAATCCCCAACCCTTTGTTCGCCTTATGCAGAGTCGCGTGGTGTCTATCGCCATGATGATTCGCGAATACCAACCCCACTTACCTGTGGGTGAACGCGTGAAGTTGAAGTTGGTCTGGCTACCTAAAAATCCAAATGATGCCTCCTTCCGTGATGAACGAAAGGTGGTGGGCGGCTTCCTCTCTGCCGTGGGTGCAAAGCAACCCCAATTGGTGGGCTTTAATTCCCGTAATTCCGATTTGCGGATCCTTGCCCAACGCGCCTTAGTTTTGGGGATTCCTGCGAAGGGCTTCCTCAATCGCCCTGCGAAACCTTGGGAGGGCGTGGATTACTTTGGGCGCGATTGCGATGCGTCGGTGGATTTGATGGAGCTCATTGCCGGCGGCTTCTCTGGACGAAATGCGGCAGTGAGCCTTCACGAAGCGGCCACGCTGTGTGGCATCCCTGGCAAGTTTGAGACCCATGGGGACGCTGTTTTTGAGATGTGGCAACAAGGCCGCTACCGCGAAATCGTGGAGTACAATTGCTATGATGCGATTACGACCTACCTCTTGTGGTTGCGCTTAGCCTGGATTTCGGGACGCTTTACCACCGAGGAATATGAGGAAGAGCAGGGATTGCTGCGAGACTATTTGATGGGACTCTGCGAGCAACCCGAGACCGCCTTCCTTGAGGCTTACATTAATGAATGGGATCGTCTCTTGGCGATTCGTGAATCGTAAGCCGATTCGTGGAGATCGCGATGCTGGAAAGAATTGAAATGGGAATCTTTTTGGGTGGGGC
>JAGCML010000294.1 GCA_017646485.1 Kiritimatiellia bacterium | reverse complement strand
GGTGAGTTGTAGGTCAATCGTGAGAGCACCATCATTAAGGGTGTGAACCGCCATGAAATGGATCCTGACCGTGGTCGTGCCTTGACCCGTGAACGTATGGAACAGTATGCCCGCTTGATTAAGGCCGCTAATTTCAACGCTGTTCGCACCTCTCACTATCCGAACCATCCCTACTGGTACGAAATCTGCGACCGTTTGGGTATCTATGTGATGGATGAAGCCAATATTGAAGCGCACCAAATTCGTGGTACGCGTCAGTGCTTCAACAATGTGCCTTCGTGGCATGCCGCTTATGCTTTCCGTGTGAAGAATGCCTTTGAACGTGCAAAGAACCACCCCTCGATTATCATGTGGTCTTTGGGTAATGAAACAGGCCCTGGTAAGAACTTGGAAGATCAGGGTGACTGGTTGAAGAAGGTGGATCCAGGTCGCTTGGTGCACTACTGCGACTTCCCCGAAAATTCTCCTCACAATGACATGGATAGCGCCATGTATCGCACCCATGATGCGTTGGAAGGTACCGCGAAGCGTCACACGCACCGTCCTTTCATCCACGTGGAATATGCTCACTCGATGGGTAATGCATGCGGTAACTTTGATGAATACATTGAAATCTACGAAAAGTATCCCCGCATGATTGGTGGCTTTATCTGGGACTTCGTGGACCAGAGCTTGCGTGCTGATAAGGATGAGGCCACTGGTCTCTATCGCTTGAAGCCCTACACGGGCAAGGCCCTCGCATGGGGTGGTAAGTTTGGTGATGCACCCAACTTCGGCAGCTTCTGCGACAACGGTGTCATCACCGCTGACCGCATCCAGAAGTCTCAGTACTGGGCAGTGAAGTATGCGCAGCAGTACTTCGCATTTAGCTGGGATGCCGCCACCCAGACCTTGACCATTAAGAGCAAATTCTTCCACAAGACGGCTGAAGGTTATGCACTCTTCAACAAGTTGGGCCACAAGCTCGCAACGCTTCCAGCCCTGAAGCCGGGCGAAAGCACGAAGGTGCCGTTGGTGATTGCGAAGTCGAAATTCTTCGAAGATTTCCCTGTCTTTGTGGCAACAGAAGATACGCCCACGACGGATATTGCACAGACGGCCGAAGCATGGTTTGCCATTCCGTGCGCCACGCCTCCTGCAAAGTTGGCCGTGAACAAAAATACGCGTTGGCCCGAAGTGAAGTACACCGTCACCAAGAAGGACGATGGATCCCTTGAAGTGGCTGACACGGTCAAGACCTGCACGCGCCTTTCCTTTAAGGATGGTTTGCTGACGCAGATCCATTACAATAATAAAACCTTGTTGGCCGCTGCACCTGAATTCACCCTCTATCGTGCTCCGATCAATAATGACCGTTGGATTAAGTACGGCGCAACATGGCGTTCGCTCATCGATCAGAAGAACAAGTGTCTCTCGATGGAATGGCGTAAGATTGATGGTGAAGCAGAAATCATCCAGGTGACCTCTCGTATGGTGACTGAAGGCGGTAATGTGCCTTACGAATATACGTTGGTCTGGACGATCTTCATGAACACCATTTCCTGCGAAGGTGTCTTCTATCCGCAGTCGCCCGAAGAAGTGGTGCCGCGCTTGGGCTTCCAGTTGGCAGTGGATAAATCCCTCTCGCGCATCCAGTACAATGCCCTTGGCCCTTGGGAAAACTATGTTGACCGTAAGCGTGAATGCTGGAATGGCGTCTTTACTGCGACCCCTGAAGACTTCTTCGTGCCCTATGGCGAAACACAAGAATATGGCAATCGCGAAAATGCACGTTGGGTCTTGATGGAAGATGGCGAAGATTCCCTCTGCTTCTTCCCCTCGATCACGGGCGAAGTCTTCCCCTTCTCGATTAATCAGTGGGATGCAGCCACCCTCCATCGTGCCAGCCTCCCCGCCGAATTGCCGACCTCGGATAAGACGTGGGTGCACATCGACTATGATCAGACCGGCATTGGTAATGGTTCCTGCGGTCCTCGTCCCTGGGCAGAAAACTTGGTTTACAACAAGCCCTTCACCTTTGGTTTCGCAATGCGCTTCGGCTCTCGTCCGTACAGCACGCGTCCCTTCCGTGAAAGCGCAGGTTTGGCTTTGATTACACGTGACTCTAAGAACCACGTGACCGTCACCCCGCATCGTAAGGGTGCTAAGGTGATGTATGCTATCAATGATGGCCAGCCCCAACCCTACACCAAGCCCTTCTTCTTGGAAAGCGGCAAGGTTTCCGTCACGGTGGTGCCCGAAGATGCACAGATTGCAATGCCTGCTGTTGAACGTACCTTCTCGAAGGAAATCGTGCGTGCCGCATGGAAGGTGCTCTCGGTCTCCTCTGAAGAACCCGGCGAAGGCATGGTGACCCAGGCATTTGACAACAAGCCCAATACCTACTGGCACACCGACTGGCGTAATGTGAACCCCGACTATCCGCATAACTTCGTGTTGGATCTCGGTGAAACATTAGACGTCGCTGCAATTAAGCTCTTGCCGCGCACAGATTCCGAAAATGGTTTGATTGGCGAGTGCAAGATTGAATTCAGCGAAGACGGTAAGACCTGGAAGACGGTCTTCGAAGGTCAGACGGGTTGGACGACGCAGAAGCGTGGCTTGAAGAAGATTGAAATTCAGCAGACCTCGGCTCGCTACCTCCGCTTCACGGCGATTGCCCCCGTGGTTAAGGGTCAGCACTGGGCGACCTTGAGCGAAATCTCCTTCGACGTGCTCTAAACAATCTACCTCCCTCCTTGTCACGACGTCCGCATGGGCGTCGTGATTTTTTTTGCACGAAGGGCGATAACACACCCGAATAAGACCAGATGTGTCACCCACGTTTTCCAGTCCTCGGCGCACTCGGGCGCATGTTTTCCCAGCACGTTGTGCTCGGGCGCATATTTCCCAGCACGTTGTGCTCGGGCGCATATTTCCCAGCACGTTGTGCTCGGGCGCATGTTTCCCAGCACGTTTTGCTCGGTGCATATGGCACAGTTTCGTTCGCTACGCTCACTGTAGTGCCCATTCGACGATAAAACTTTAATTTTAAGGGGTTTATTTTTTCTCAAATTGTGCTATACTTGCGAACGTTTTTTTAACGAAAAGGAGCTACCCTTATGGCAATGGTTTTAGAAGATCTCAAAGGTTTGGTTGCAGGAACTTGCGTTTCTGGCGGCTTGGACTCTCGCACAATCGCAAAGGTGATGATGGAAGCGGGCGTCAAGGTGATTGGTTTTACGGGTGGTATTGGCCAGCCCGACGAAGCAGACATCAATGACGTCGCTAAGCGTATGGCCCCGACTGGCATCGAAACCATCATCGTGGACTTGCGCAACGAAATGGCTGACGCTTGCTTGGAAGCCATCAAGTGCCAGGCAATGTACGACGGCGGCTACTGGAACTCCACCGGTGTTGGCCGCGCTGTGACCATTAAGGGCCTCATCCCTGAAATGAAGAAGCGTGGCGTGCAGGTGTTGGTGCACGGTGCAACCGGTCGTGGTAATGACCAGATGCGCATCGAACGCTACACCAATGTGTTCGCTCCTGAAATGAAGGTTTACGCACCTTGGCGTGACGCAGGCCTCTTGCAGAAGTTCCCTGGTCGCACCCAGATGGTGGATTACCTCGCACAGTTCGGCATCATCGCATTCGCTGGCGGTAAGAAGAAATACTCCACCGACGCCAACTTGGCAGGTCTCTCTCACGAAGCTGAAGACTTGGAAAGCATGGAAACCTCCATGCAGATCGTGGAACCCACCATGGGCGTCTGGCCTTGGCAGGCTCCTGACAAGTTCGAACAGGTGACCATTCGCTTCTCCCAGGGGCGCGTCGTTCAGATCAATGGCAAGGACGTCTCCCCGCTCGAAGCCATGTTGATGGCCAATGAAATCGGTGGCCGCAATGGTATCGGTATGAAGCACGCGCTCGAAAACCGCATCATCGGCACGAAGAGCCGCGGCGTCTATGAAGCACCCGGTATGGAATTGTTGGGCACCGCCATTCGTTATGTCTACCAGGCTACGATGGACCGCCACGCCACCTTGTTCTTCATGCAGCTCTCGAAGTTGATCACCGATGAAATCTACGACGGTCGCTACTACGATCCCACCTGCTTGGCTGCACGCAACGCCGTGAACACTCTCACGCAGTATGCAAACGGCACCGTGAAGTTGAGCCTCTACAAGGGCAACATCATCTTTGATGCACTCACCGACTGCCCCCACACCATCTACAACGAAGCCGACTCCTCCATGGAAGCTTCCGATGGCGTCAATCCTGTCAGCTCCCAGGGCTTCGCAGAAATTCAGTCCGTGGAAGCTCGCATGTTGGCCCTCTCTGGTCAGATTGCTGGCATCTAAGCCCTCGGCTAACGACAAGACAAGTCGTAAAAAGAGACAAAAGTTGCGTCCATCTTTGGACGCAACTTTTTTTATTTCTTCCCCTTAATCCATGGCTAAAAGGGCAAAAATGCAGAAACTTTTCCCTTTTTGATTAATTTGTATTGTCTTTTCACGTTGATTTCAGTATACTATCCGCACTCATTATCTCTAAAAGAGTAAGGGGGTGACCAGGTCTCGACAGGGCATGTCGGAACTTCGGTTGCGTGCCGGGGATGATCGTTGGCCCCGTAAAATATCGATCAAAAACTAACTGCGAACGATAACTTCGCCTACGCGGCCTAAAGAAACGGCCCCGTCGCTGAAGCACCGATGTCTGCTGAGTGTGGAAGCGTCGATTAGCAGATCCTGCTGTGAACCGGACCCTCGGGAACACATGCTTGTACTATCATGAAGGTAGGTGTATGAAAGGCCCGCCGATCGGCTGATCCTACACGAGACAATAGGTCGGATACGCACGTAGACATCGCTGTGAAGCTGTCTTGGACGCGGGTTCAACTCCCGCCACCTCCACCAATTTTCCGCACATGCGGACCTTTCGTAACACATTTGTTGCACGGACCTGTAGCTCAGTGGTCAGAGCAGGGGACTCATAATCCCTTGGTCGGCGGTTCAAGTCCACCCAGGTCCACCATTCAAAAGTCGCAGGCCCCGCCCGCGACTTTTCTTTTTATAACCACCACCCCTCCGAACCTTATTTAATGATGAACCAGATTTAATTTATCTATTGCGATTCGTTATAATGGGGCCGTCTTTTTGATATCGAAGGAGTTATTAAAAAGATGTCCTACAAGGGTGGCCACCCTTGTAGGACCGGCGTAAGAGCGATTTTAATTGGTGCCGTATAAGAGCACGTGTCGTAGTTCGCTCTGCGCCTACTTATCACTCCGAATTATTGATTGAACCGTTGCTACACGAGTTCGCAGATAAGTGAGGACCATTGTAATGGAAAACAACAAAGAAGTCTACATCGGAATTGATGTATCGAAAGATTTTTTGGACATTGCTGATGGAATGAGTCATTGCAAGATTGCAAATGACACGAAGTCCATCCAGCAGTTCTTAAAGAGCTACCCGTTGCAAAATATTCGAGTATGCGCCGAATACACTGGCCCATACCACAATCAACTTGCAGAGGTGTGTCACAAAAATACGATTCCTCTTTTCCTGTGTGACGGGTTTAAGATTTCCCATGCGAAAAAGGCTGCCGGATGGCGTGCTAAGACGGATAAAGGAGATGCAGATTTCCTCCGAGATTATGCAATGAAAAATGATCTTAAGCCTTATGTTTTGTCAAAAACACGCATTGAGATTAAGGAGCTTACCAACTTGCAAGCCCTTGAAATCAAGCATTTAAGGAGTTTAAAGGCTTCTAGAGATTCAATTACAAATCCCAGTGTTTCCAAAATGCTAGAAAAGAAAATTCAAAAGGCAGAGAAGTCAATTGAGTTGATTCAGGGAAAAATTAACCAATTGATTGAGGCCGATCTTGAACTTCAAAAGAAAAAGGAAATCCTGGCTAGCGTTTATGGAATTGGTGAGAGAATTGCAACCGAACTTATTGTCTCATTGCCAGAACTCGGCCATTGCAATCGCCGTCAAATTGCTGCGTTATGTGGCCTAGCACCATTCAATAACGAAAGTGGAAACTATCAGGGTCATCGTTGCATCAAAGGTGGAAGAGTACGTGTTCGTGAAGCGCTGTTCATGGCTGCAATGGTTTCTGTGAGAAGAGAATCGTTTTATACCTCGGCCTACAACAGAATGGTTAACGATCTAAAGAAACCAAAAAAAGTCGCACTCATAATGGTCGCACGAAAACTCGTCTGTTACCTCAACTCGTTGATGAAACGAGCTGGATAAATTCATCCAAAAATTAGGAAGCCTCAGACAGCCTAGTAGTTTGCTAGGCCTGGGGTTTTGTGTGTCTGGAAGGCTGCGGGGTGAGGGGCAGAGCCCCTTCAAAAAAATAATTAAAAAGATTATTGACTATGAATGATGAATGAGCGGCATAGCCGCAAGTTCAGAGTTTCGTTCGCTTTGCTCACTGGAGTTCAAAGTTCGGAGTGGGTAGCAGCGAGTAAGATTGTGCGACTCGTGGAAAATCCACACTGACAGACCTTCACATGCTTCGCAGATGCGTTGGCTTTTCGTGGGCGTAGCCCTTGTGTTACGAAAAGAGCAACGCATCTCCTTGTGTTCATAGTGTTGAAACCTCACATGCAGTCCTTTTTTCTGCGTGTTCTGCGTGTTTCTCAGCACATTGTGCTCGGGCACATATCCTTCTGCTTTTAATACACTCTGGCAGTCCTGCGCGTAGCGCCCTTTTCGTGTATTTGGTGTATTTTGTGGTTTTAATACATCCTGGCAGTCCTTTTTTCATGTTTTTCGTGTAATCCGTGGACTCTAAAATTCCCCTCTAATCAGTGGTACAAAATAACTGTAGCTTTTTTGCGATTGAAAAAGGCTTATTTTGAAAAGGCGTATTAGAAGCCTTGATTTTCAATAAGGGCGAAACCCTAAAAGAATATGGTACCATATTGTGATAGAAAATGGTACCATATTCTTCGGCAATATTAGCCTTTTTCAAAATCAAAAAGGCTATGATTCAATTTCAATATAAGCCTTTTTCTTTTTGAATATAAGCCTTTTTCTTTTTGAATATAAGCCTTTT
>JAGCML010000293.1 GCA_017646485.1 Kiritimatiellia bacterium | reverse complement strand
GAATTCTATCAGCTCGATATCGAAATGAGCTATGCCACCCAGGAAGACGTCTTCGCAGTGGGTGAAAAGGTGCTCAGCAAGGCCTTCGCAGAATTCTCTCCTGCAGATTGGACCATCGACCAGGCTCCCTTCCGTCGCATTCCTTACCGTGAAGCAATGTTGACCTACGGTTCGGATAAGCCCGACTTGCGCAACCCCTTGAAGATTATTGACGTCACCGAACTCTTCGGCAATTCTGGCTTTGGCGCCTTTGCAAAGGCTGTCCAGAATGGCGCAATTGTTCGTGCACTTCCTGTTCCTGGCATCAAGACCAAGCCACGCAGCTTCTTTGACAAGCTCGAACCTTGGGCAAAGCAGGAACTCGGCGCTAAGGGTCTCGCCTACCTCGTGTGGGATACCGACAAGATTAAGGGCCCGATTGCAAAGTTCCTCACCCAGGAAGAACTCGATAAGCTCGCAGAAATGGCCAACCTCAAGGACGGCGACGCCATCTTCTTCATCTGCGACTCCACCGAAAAGGCTCCCACGATGATGGGCGCACTCCGCAAGAAAATGGGCGTTGATCTCGACCTCATCGAAAAGAATGCCTATCGCTTCTGCTGGATTACCGACTTCCCCTTCTTCGAAAAGGATCCGGAAACCGGCGCCACAATCTTCTCGCACAACCCCTTCTCGATGCCTCAGGGCGGCATGGATGCATTGCTCAACCAGAATCCGCTTGACATCTTGGCCTATCAGTACGACGTGGTCTGCAATGGCATTGAACTCTCCTCTGGTGCTGTGCGTAACCACCGCCCCGACATCATGTACAAGGCCTTCGAAATGGCTGGCTACGGTCCTGAAGTCGTGGAACAGAAGTTCGGCTACCTCTTAAACGCCTTCAAGATTGGCGCACCGCCTCACGCAGGCGTGGCTCCTGGCGTTGACCGCATGGTCATGCTCCTCGCTGGCGAAGAAAACATCCGTGAAGTCATTGCCTTCCCGATGAACCAGAAGGCCGAAGACTTGATGATGCACGCGCCTGCAGAAGTCACTGAAAAGCAGTTGCGCGAATTGCACATCACCGTGCGTCCGCATGGTGGTCAGCCCAAGCCCATGACGCCCGCAAACTAAATTAAGGCTTACGGCATTTCAATAGCGGCACGCGACATAACGTCCGTGCCGCTCTTTTTATCCCACCCAAGCGTCTCCTTAACGTCCCCTAAAAAACACTTACACCCCTCTGTCCCCTAATGCGCATTTGCAGTATCCTCCTCAAAGCGCCCCTTTAAAAGCACTTAAAGAAGAGAATTGATGGTCTCCTGTGGCATCGCAGCTTGAATGCGGGTGGGTTCTGTGTCGGTTCATTGTTGAACCGATGGCTCCCCAAATCACAACAGATTTCCAGTTTACCCCTGTATCAATATATCGAATGCTAAGCCCACCACGTCCTTTTGATACGTCGACCATCAGCGTGGAGCGCATTTAGCAGATGAACCTCACGTCCTCCTTTGATAAGCGCCACCTATTCGGGCAATTAAATGCATTGAAGCCACCCCCAATCATGTAATATTTATTCTCGCTCATCTTTATAATTATAATGTAATGTCAAAGTGCTTTTTGGTAGAATATTCGCAATATGTTGGCAAGACTTTCTGTTCGAAATTTGGCGGTTGTGGAAAATGCGGAAGCAGACTTCGCATCCGGATTAAATGTAATCACTGGTGAAACGGGTGCAGGTAAATCTGTACTCATGGGTGCCTTGCGTCTCCTGACGGGCGGAAGGGCGGATCGAACCGCCATTCGTACCAATGCAACAGAGGCCTCCGTCTCCGCTGTTTATGAGGTAGATCACGCAGCTGAACTGAATGCGGTTTTGGCCGATTTGGAGTTGCCACTTTGTGAGGATGGCATTTTACTTTTACGCAGAAGTCTAAAGTGTGATGGCACGGGCAAGGTACGCATTAATGATGCGCCTGCAACGGCAGCGGCGTTACGCAGATTGGCCCCCTACCTCACGGATATCCATGGGCCAGACGATAATCTCACACTCCTTGCACCAGAATTTCAGTTGCGCCTGCTGACGGCTTATGCCGATGCAACAGCAGAACAAGCAGATTATTCAGAAAAGTGGCAGACACTTAAAGCGTTAAAAGAAGAACTCTTAGAGCTCACGGGAGATCCAGAGCGCCGTGATTATGAGCTTACGCGGTTGCGCGAAACATTAGCGGATATCGATGCCGTCAATCCCACAGAAGAAGATGGCGATGCGCTAACGGAGCAACATGCGCAGGTGGCCAATGCAGAGGCAATCCTCGCTGATGGCAATTCCCTCCTCAACACGCTCTCGGAGGGTGATAATCCCATCGCAACGCAGCTCATCAATTTACATCGCCCCTTACGTGATTTAGCACGCTTACTGCCTGAAGCCGCAACATGGGGTGAAGCCCTCGAAGACATCCAAGAGCGCATCCAGGAGTTGTCGCGCACCATTTCGGGACGCCTTGCCTCCATTGACGCAGACCCTGCAGCTTTAGCGCAACTCGAGTCGCGCCTCGCTCAAATCCAGCGCTTGCGCCGCCGTTATGGTCCCACTTTAGAAGATGTGCTCGCACATCGTCAAGCAGCGCGTGCAAAGTTGGAAGCTTTGGCGGATTCGGAGTCAGCCATCCACGATTTAAAGGTGGCCATCACGCGCGCAACGCAGGATTTGATTGCCGCTGGCGAAGTGTTGCGTGCAAAACGGTTAAGAGCGATTCCGCAACTCTCTGCAGCGATTACAGAGGAATTGCGCGATTTAGGCTTCAGCCAAGCCTCCTTCCCCATTCAACTTGAGGCGCTGGATGAACCCGCTCCAAGCGGACTTGACCGCGTCATCTTCTGCTTTGAACCCAATCCAGGGGAAAGTGCGCGTCCTTTGGCGGCGATTGCCTCTTCTGGTGAAATCGCCCGTGTGATGTTGGCCGTGAAGGTAATTCTCGCTCGCCATGATGCGATTGACACCCTCGTTTTTGATGAAATTGATGCTAACATTGGCGGCGAAACGGGACGTAAAGTCGGCTTAAAATTACGTCAATTGGCTGAACAGGTGCAAATCATCTGTATCACGCACCAACCCCAAGCCGCAGTCTATGGTCAGCATCACTTACGCGTTCGTAAAGCTGTGAATGATGGGCAAACCCAAACCTTCATCGAACCCTTGGATGAAACCGCTCGCGCCACAGAAATCGCACGCATGTTGGGTGGCGAAGACTTCACCCCGATTACGCGTGAACACGCTATTGAAATGTTGCATCAAGCCGCCATCACCTCTTCTTCTCTTCCCTCCAATTAAGGGACTTTCCATGATACCGCTCGCCTCTCCTACCCTTTTTCTCTATGGTCCGCCTGCTACTGGCAAGTCAACCTGTGCACGGAATCTTGCAGTAGCACTCGCAAAGACAGCAATTGACTTGGATACGTTGATTGAACAACGCCTTGGTATGACCATTCCGCAGGCTGTCGAACAATTTGGTCAGCAGTATTTTCGAGATACAGAAACAGAAGTCCTTCGTACGCTTTGTGAACAATCCCCCAATGCAGTCGTTGCTTTAGGGGGTGGCGCACTCTTGCGTGATGAAAATCGTGCTTTAGCGGAAAAATGCGGTCCAATTGTCTGCATTCACACGCCGGCAGAAGTGCTCGCAAAGCGCGTTGAGAAAAAGGCGGGTAGCCGTCCTTTTTCAAAGAATGCAGATGGCCTGCTCAAATTACTGCAAGAGCGCCAAGCGCATTACGACTCCTTTGAATTAAACCTCCGTCTCTCTGGCAAGCAGATGCCGCAAGAGGTGTGGCCTAAAGTGATGGCCCTCTTAGGACGTTATCTCGTCTCTGGTATGGCCTCGCCCTATCCAGTGGTCATTGCGCCTGATGCAATTGATGAATTGCCACGTCTTTTAGAACGCCTTGACCCCAAGCCAGCCCATCTCTTATTGGTTGGGGACTCTAATACCTTGCCCCTTTACGCTGATCGCGTCAAACAAGCTGTGGGAGGTGACATTCCACAGTTCCAGATTCCTGCGGGCGAAGAAAACAAAACGTTGGCGACAGTCAATCGCATTTGGGAGGCGATGGGGGCAGCGCATCTTGAACGCAATGACTTAGTCATCGCATTAGGCGGTGGTGTCACAGGAGACCTCACGGGCTTTGCGGCCTCTGCGTGGTTGCGTGGCATTCGTTGGTTGAATCTGCCCACAACGCTTTTGGCAATGGTGGATGCGGGCATCGGTGGAAAAACTGGCGCAGATTTGCCCTCTGGCAAAAATCTCATTGGCGCCTTCCATCCGCCATGCGCTGTGCTCTCCGATACGAAAACGTTGCAGACCCTTCCCGAACGTGAAATCCGTTGCGGCTTGTCTGAAACATTAAAGCACGCAGTGATTGGCGATTCCGAACTCTTAGCAATGCTCGCTGATTTCGCAGAAAAGCGAAATGACATTGACTGGTTGACGCGCTTAGTGATTCGTTCTGCAGGCGTTAAGGTGCGTACCATCCTTGAAGACCCCTTTGAACGAACCGGAAAGCGCGCAGCACTCAACTTAGGCCATACCATCGGGCATGCCGTGGAAGCGGCAAGCAATTTCACCATTGCCCATGGTGAAGCGGTGGCCATCGGTACAGTTGCCGCTACACGCATCGCAGCGAAGATGCAAATTGCGCAAACAACGCTTATTACGCAACTTCAAACCGCATTGCAAACGCTCGGTTTACCCACAGAGATTCCGAGCACATTAGCGGCAGACCAACTCCACGACTATCTTTTACGTGAAAAGAAAAAAGCGGCTGGGAAGGTGCGTTTTGCCCTGCCCGTCGAAGTGGGCACTGTGCGAACTGGTATTATTGTGCCAGAGGAGATTCTGAATGACATTCTTACTCGAAAAGGGATTGAATCCTGAAGCGCTTGATCTTCAGGCACTCCTTGAAGCTTTTATTCACGAGATGGCATTGGGCTTGTGCGGCGAAGGCACACTCCCAATGATTCCCTCCGGCTTAACCCTTAGCGAAACGCAACCCAAAAACAAAACGATTCCAGCCTTTGATGTGGGCGGCACGAATACGCGTTCGGCGCGCGTCTGCTTTGACGAACAAGGTCGCGCCACCTTCCAGAATCTGCTTCGTGGTGCAATGCCCGGCACAAAGGGCACGGTGGATGCGAAGACCTTTTACCACGCCCTCTGTGAAACCCTCTCCCCCAATGTCAAGGCTGGAGAGCGAATTGGCTTCTGCTTCTCCTATCCAATTACGGAAAATGGAGAACTGCTTTTTTGGACTAAGAAGATTCAAGCGCCTGAAATCGTTGGGCGAAATGTGGCCACAGACCTCGTTGATGCCTTAGCGGCTGCAGGACAACCGGGATGTTCAACGCAAATTCTAAATGACACCGTGGCCTCCCTCCTCGCTGTCTACACCCATCCAGAAGCCGAAAGCGCTGCTGGTCATGTGGGATTTATTCTCGGTACTGGCACCAATACCGCTTATGCAGAATTAACCGATCGCATTACCAAACGTCACGGGCTTCCGACAGGCAAGTTAATGCCAGTCAATTGTGAATCTGGCAACTTCAATGCATTTCCTAAATCTGAATTTGACCTACGTTACGACGCAGAAAGCGGAACAGGTAAATCACAGTGGGAACGTTGCATCTCTGGTGTCCATCTCGGTTCCCTCGGTTCAATTCTCCTCCGTAGCGCAGCAGAGGAAGGTCTCCTCCCTACGCTGAAAGAGACATTGCTCAATCATTCTTTCAGCCATGTGGCATTAAATGCCTTCTGTTCAGGTGATGACACGAACCTTTTCGCCTGCACCACGGCAGAAGCAACCCTCATCCGTGCGTTGTTGGTGCCCCTCTACGAACGTGCGGCAAGCTTTGCAGCAGTCAATATCGCTGCGGCAGCAATTCGTTCTGCACGCGCACGCCAGAAGGCCACAGGAAAAATCCTTATTAATGCAGACGGATCTACCTTTTGGAAGACCAACGCAATTCCTTTCGCACAGCGCGTAACAGAACAGGTCCAAAATCTCTTAGCGACCTACGGTTACACCTGTGAAATCTTTCAAATGGAAGAGTCCCCTCTCCTCGGCGCAGCACTCTCAACCTTGTCGGAGTAACTTATGCCCACACCCAAGCTACATTTTATTGGCAATGATTCCTCCGCAGCGAATCAAATCGTACAGTGGTGTGAACAACAATGGCCTGACCAATTACCACCTGGCTTACTCTTTTGTGTGCCCACCGCACTCGCAATGCGTCGTTTACGTGATGCCTTGGTCAAAAGATACAAAGCGTTTCACGGCGTTCGCTTCACCCAGCCGGCAGGCTTGTTTAACTACTTTGAGCAACCCGAATCTGCGCCACTTGCGACCGAATCCGAACTTCTCTGTGTTTGGGACCGCGTCTTTGACTGGCTCTACCAACTTGATAAAGACAACCTAATCACACGCATCCTCTTCCCAAGCGAAAACGATTGGCTATCACGACCAACGGCACGCTACACGGTGGCACAACGTCTAATAAAGTTGCGCAAGACCTTAGTTGAGGACGGATTAGATTTTGGCGCGGTCGCCGAACACCCCCAAACCGCATTGTTGGATTCGCGTGAACAACATCGGTGGTCCGCACTTGCTGCCCTTGAACAGAAGTACAATGAGTTCTTACTGGATCTTGAGCTTGCTGACCCTGTGAATATTCAGCTTGAAATTCTCTCGTGTCCAAACCCTCAACCCATCGAAGCACAAGAAGATTGGCGACTCATTGTAGCCTGCGTCCCTGATATGATGCCGGCGCTTGATGCGTTGCTCACGGCTGCGCCTTCCTGCGACATCCTCATCCAATCCACCTCCTCGACGATGGAACACTTCACCATGCGTGGCACGCCTGAGCCAACGCATTGGTCAAAGGTTAAGTTAGATTTGCCCGACACCAGCATCACGCAAGCTGAATCCCCTACGGATGAGGCTGTTTGCGTTGAACGATTTTTAGGACGCACGGGGAAAATTAATCCAGCCAAGATTTGTTTAGGCATCCTCAACCACGAGCTCATGCCCTTTTTAACCTCGACCTTTGAGGCGCATGGTATTCAAATCTTTGAGCCCGATCCAATTCGTCTCTCCATGCAATCGGCTACACGCCTCCTGCGTGATCTCTTCCAACTCGCCCAATCACGTCAAATCGAGGCCCTCTTCCCCCTGCTCACGCTTCCAGAACTGGCAACCATGCTGGGCGTGGAGTATGCCGCTTTACGGAAGTCCTTAATTGAGCTCATTGACCAGCATCGTCCCTCCACGCTTAACGAACTAAAAACGTTCTTAAAGGCTGACACTCCTGAAGCGTGCTTTATGAGTAAAATCACAACGTGGATTAATGCCATTAACACCTCTCCATGTGATGGTGCTCGCCAGGTTTTGGTTGACCTTTACGGCACACAATTTATCGATCCGGTTAAGGATGCACTTCTCTTTTCAACCTTTGAGGCATTACAGGCCCTCTTTGTTGAAATTGAAAACATTCGCATCCCAGAGGTCAAAAAGACGGATGCGCTCTTCATGACGCGCATCAATCAAATCACCCTCCATCCCATTCGTGGAACTGCTGAAAGCTCCTATGAGGGCCGCTTCGAACTCTTGTGGTCCGATGCAGAACAATTCGCCATCGCAGGGCTCAACGAAACCATCTTCCCTGATACCCAATTTGAAGATGCCTTTTTACCCAATACATTCCGTAAGATGTTGGGATTGCGCTCGGATATCACACGTATTGCGCGTGATGCCTACATTCTTGATACGCTCTGCCACCGTGTCCCTCAAGCTAATCTCAGTCTAACGTGTAGCCGTTTTAATGCCAATGGCGACTGGATCAAGCCCTCACGTCTCTTCTTCCAGTGTGACACTGCCCAACAAAAAGAGCGTGCGCGTCGCTTTTTCCTTATGCCTGCAGCACACATCTTGCCAGAAGGCGATAGCTCTGCCTTGACCTTCGCAATCCCATTAGCGGAATCGCTAAAGCAACACCCCTCTCATCATCGCTTCTCACCCTCTGCGATTCGTACCTTCTTAACCTCCCCCTTCCTCTACTGGATGAGAAATGTACAACATCTTCATGAGTACGCACCTTTAGAAGAGGGAATTCAACAAAATACGGTGGGTATCTTAATCCATGAGGCATTGGAACTCCTTCCAACCACCCAAGAGAGTGACCCCGACCAACTTGCACAACTCCTCTTGGAACGCTTTGACTCCGTCTTCACGCGCCAGTATGGTCAGACCTCATCCATTGAACTCTTGGCGCTTCGCCATGCCGCCCATAAGCGATTGATTCATGCCGCAACATTAGAGGCTCAACTCCGCAAAGAGGGCTGGCAAATTCGTTACACCGAAACGGATACCATAGATAAAAAGTGGGAAGTACCACTGATGATTGATGGAACCTGCGTCACCCTGCACGGACGAATCGATCGCATTGACTACAATCCCACCACTGATACATGGCGAATTATCGACTATAAAACGGGTTCGGACAGCACCGAACCTCAAAAGGGACACTACAAGGAACAGGGGAAAGACTCTGGCAACTTCCGTTGGTCGAACTTCCAATTGCCCATCTATCGTTTGCTCACCCAGCATGCGTTAGCCTTGCCACCGAGTGCCAAAATCGAACTGGCTTACTTTGCCTTGCCAGCAAAGGGCGATGCTGAAATTGCCACCTTTAAAGATCCGATTAGCGAAGCTGATACGCTGAATGCCCTCCAAGCTGTTCTGAAAGAAATGATTACGCTTTCTGAAGAAACGCTTCTACAAAATCCAGAACAGCTGAACGACCCTCTCCTCAAACATTTGTTATTATCTTATCGAACAACAAATTATTGAACAACAAATGAATCTAACGACTGAACAAAAATCTTGGTTCTACACCCTTCAACGGCCTTGGCCTTTAGTCCAAAGGCCCTTGGAAGTCATTGCGCATCCGTTGGGTACAACCGAAACAGCGCTCATTGACTTTATTCAAGCATTGCGCACGGCGGGTTATATTCGTCGCATTGGGGGCGTCTTTGATGCACGCAGATTGGGGTATCGGAGTTGCCTTTTTGGAATCCACGCCCCCTCAAACGCAGATTTAGAACGCGTATCAGAGGCCGTCACCGCACTCCCAGGGGTTACGCATGCCTACACACGCGGATGGCCCAAAGATCTCGAACTGGATGGCGTCACCGAAAAGGATTATCACGCTTATCCCAATTTTTGGTACACCCTCTCTGCGCCAGCCACGCACTTTGATGACACGGCAGCACAACTTGCAGCCTTTAATCCGATTCCCTTCCCTGCGCTCAAACGCTATAAAATTGATGTCGTCTTTGACCTTCGGACGCGTTCACGCGATGAACGAACGGAATATGTCTCTCCGCAGTTAACTGCGGCCCCTACACTCCTCAATGCGACCCAACAAGACATCGTACGCCGTTACCAAGACGACACGCTGGATTACACCGCCCCCTTTCGAACGGAAGACCTTCCGCAACTTCAAGCCTGGCAAGCGGATGGTACGATGCGTCGTTTTGCCTTACTGCTCTATCACCGCGTAACAGGGTTTATGGCAAACGGCATGTGTTGTTGGCAAGTTCCCATTGAAGCCATTGACCACCATGGGCGCCTCCTTGCTGCGCAGCCTGAGGTGACCCACTGTTATGCACGCCCTGAAAATGAGAAGTTCCCCTTCACGCTCTATGCGATGATTCACAATACCTCTTGGGAAGCTGCATACGACACCTTTAATCAACTCACGCGACGCGCCGAACTTGACTCGTTTGCGCGAAAGATCTTTTTCTCCACCCACGAATACAAGAAAAGTAGTCTACGTTTCTTCATTTAAAGGATACCCTATGAAACACGTCCTCCTCCTTCTCTGCGGATTGTCTGCCTTGACCGGACAAGCAATTAGTTTTCGTGCCTTGTCCGATGAAGCCCATATTAGCGGCCCCAAACTCACGGAAAAGGATTTGATTGGACGCGTGATTGCGGTTGAAGAATGGGGTTATCAGTGCCCTCCCTGTCGAGCAAGCCTTCCTCATATGGCCAAACTGGCGAAGTCCTACGAAAAAGATAGCCGCGTTGCAATTGTCGGCTCCCACTTGCAAGACCGTAATACCGAGGGCATTCTTGATGTGCTGAGAAAAAACAATTGCACCTATCCTGTTTATCAGTGGTTTGGTGTAGATGGTGCACCTGCCGCACCTGGCATTCCCTTTGCCTATGTTGTCAATCCCAAGGGTGAGATCGTTTGGCAGGGCAATCCCTACTCAAAGTTTGGAGAATTTGAAAAAGCCATCGCAGAAGCCGCCAAGTTGTTGCCCAAATTACCACCGGATTCGTTGCTCGCAGGTCTTGAAATCGTCCACTGCAAAGATGTGATTAAGCGTTTGGTCGCGGGACAAAACATTGAAGCCGTTCTCCGTCAGCTTGAAGCAAAGGCAAACCGTGGTGGTGCTGCAGGCGAAGAAGCAGAAAAGATTATTGCGCATTGCAATCAATGGGCCGAAGAAATGGACACCGAGATTCGCAACTTGATGGAAACCTACCCCTCCAAGGCGATCGCCAAGGCTCAGGTCTACACACGCACGCTTCCCAAACGTACCGCTGAATTAAAGCAAGAACTCGCCACATTAGCTAAAGACCCCATCGTCAACAAGCTGGCCAATTCACGCGTCGCATTTGATAAATTGAAACTAACCAAGGCCGACTCTACGAATGCAAAGAAGCAACTCCTTTCACGTGCCAAAATGCAATTACGTCAATTAGGCACCCTCGTTGTGGAAGATGACAACGAAGACTTCAAAGATGTGAAAGCGCTTTGGGAAGCCTTCATCTCCACAATCACAATAGAATAACCCGAAAATGCGCTTGCGATGTGCAACGCACCCATTCATTCTGACACCAATCCACCTCACCCTCTCTTTTGAAAGGAATCCAACGATGACCTCTGTACTCATGAAGACCAATAAAGGCGATATTACCATTGCGCTTGACGAGACCTCCGCACCGATTACCGTGCAGAACTTCCTCAACTATGTTGATGCGGGCTTTTACAATGGCACCATCTTCCATCGTGTCATCCGTGGCTTTATGATTCAAGGGGGTGGTTTCACGCCAGACATGCGCCAGAAGCCTACCAAGGCCCCCATTCAAAACGAAGCATCGAACGGCTTGAAGAATAACAAGTACAGCATTGCCATGGCACGTACAATGGAAATCCACTCTGCCACTGCACAGTTCTTTATCAATACGGTTGACAATGACTTCCTGAACTTCCGTGCCCCCAATCCTTCGGCTTATGGCTACGCAGTCTTTGGTCATGTTACGGCAGGCTTTGATGTCGTTGATGCGATTGAAGCAGTCTCCACTGGCGTTTCGGGTTATCACCAGGATGTACCCAATGCCCCTGTTATTATTGAATCCGTGACACGGCTTTAAGCAATGAAAACGCCCCTTCCCGCTATCCTTTTAGCCCTTCTCTGCGGTTGTACAGCCGTAGGGCCGGATGCAGAGATTCCGGTCGCACCGGAAGCTGAAATGCTTTTCTCCACTGATAGTGGACTTGAAGCAACCAATCTTGCACAATGGTGGCGCCAATTTCAAGACCCTGTACTCACCGAGTTGATTGAGCAAGGGCTTCAAACGGCACCAACCGTTGAATCTGCATTGGCTCGTTTGCGAGCAGCGCGTGCAGAGCGCGAAGGCGTTGATGCCACTTTCTACCCTCAGTTTACAGCAGACGGTTCGTACCGTTGGAGTAAAGCGTGGGGGGCCAATGAAACCAGCGGCTGGAATCGTAATCTCTCGGCCTCGGTTGATGCGGCATGGGAAATTGACATCTTTGGTGGATTGCGCCGCAGCGCAGAGCGTGCCGAAGCTCAAGAGGCCAAGCTCGCCTACTCCCTTCAAGATGTGCGCATCTCGTTGGCTGCTGAAATTGCAGCCGCTTATGTAGCTGTCCGCCGCTATGAAGGACAGGTCGCCATCGCAGAAGCAAACCTTGCCCTTCAAGAACGCAATGTGGAGTTGGTCAAGAAGCGCCATGTGAGCGGTGATGTTATTCGTTATGATGTGGTTAGCGCAGAAGCACAAGCCGCCCGTACACGCGCATCGCTCCCACAGCACCGCCAGAACCTCATCGATTCTGCCCTCCGTTTGGATTGGCTCACAGGCAACCCGCCCTACACCTTTAAGGCGCGTCTCACCGAGACCCAAGATGTCATGCACATGCCCGAAACAGCACCTAAAGCACCCGCTGCAGAGTTGTTGAGACGTCGCGCAGACATTCGCATGGCAGAAACAGACATCCTTGCACAGACGGCAGCCATCGGTGTTGCAGAGGCTGAACTCTATCCCAAGTTCAGCATTGGCGGTTCTATCGGGGTTTCTTCCCCTGATCTCTCCCCGTGGGACTCCTATACGCGCCAACTCAATTTCGGTCCTTCAGTGCGTTGGAATCTCTTTGGTTTCGGTTATTGGCAACGCCGCGTAGACGCTGCGAAAGCAACGTTAGACGCTACAATTGCCGACTATCGTAATACCGTTTTAGATGCCTATCGCGAAACCGAAGCCGCTTGGGTGGCCTACCATCGTGAAATTGAGCGTACCCTTCCCTTATTGGATGCCGAACGCTTCTGCCGGGAAGCCCTCGCAATTGCCAAAAAACGCTATGAATATGGCGATATCGCAATTGATGATGTCATCACCCAGCAATCCTTGCTCCTCTCTGCACAAGAAAACCTCGTTGCCCATCGTGCGCAACTCTTCACCAATGCCATCACACTCTATCGTGCACTGGGTGGAGGTTGGTCCGATGAACAGGAGGCCACGGCAACTGAATTCCCTGCAGAAAGTGAACAGTTCTAAACTGAACGCCACACCCTAAACAAAAAAGGACGGTTTTCACCGTCCTTTTTTGTTTCCTACGCCCTTGTCGCTTAGTCCACCTTAAAGCCAAGCGCCTTAATCTTTGCCAACAGCCCTGGAGTGCCATGCTTCACTTGCACCTGCGTGGCGCAGTACTGACGGCGGTAGGGATAGGTGCGACGTAATGTGGCAAAACGACGAATGCGTTGCGCCTGCGGCAAATGGAAGGCATCCATGAAGTTCAAATGATCAGCCACAATCATGGAGAGCTTCTGCGTGATATACCATAGCACCTCTTCATCCGTTTTTCCATGAGCATCAATCTCCACCTTGGGATGAATCGGTGGCGGTAAAATGGGTTCGATTGAAGGTGACTTCCCTAAGAAGGTGCACAATGCATGATAGACGGCAATTGTGCCATTCACCTTACCCTCATACGAGTGCCCCGCTAAGTGTGGCGTTGCTAAGAAGACGAGAACTGCCAATTCAGGAGAGAAATCAGGTTCATTTTCCCAAACATCAACGATAGCATCTGCGATTGAACCCTCACGAAGCGCAGCACACAATGCCGCCGTCTCACACACAGCACCACGTGCCATATTGATAAGCACGGCCCCATACTTCGCCTGTTTCAACGTTTCCGCATTCAACATATGCCATGTGGGATAGTCACCATCACGTGTTAAAGGAACAAGAGGAATAATGTAATCAGCTTCCGCTAAGACATCACTCAACTTCATAAAGCTCTGCGCTTCTAAATCATACGCATTCCGTTGGCGTGGCGGATCGCAACACAATACACGCATGCCCATGCCTTCACAACGTGCGCGAACCATTGAACCAATCCAGCCCACCCCAATTAATGCCACCGTCTCCTCTGCAAGATGACGACGACGGGTATGAGCGTATTCCAATAAAGCTGCAATGCAATAGTCTGCAACGCTCTCACCATTCGCACGCGGCGCATTGACCCAACGAATCCCTTGGCGATCCAACCACTGTACATCCACATGGTCGGTGCCTGTTACAGCCGTCCCTACAAAGCGTACAGACGACCCCTCGAGCAGTTCTGCATTAATGCGCGTATCACGCACCATTAAAACATCTGCATCCTTCACCTGGGCTGCGGTCAAACGAGACGCATCAACCAATGTTACCGTACCCAACGTACCAAAAAGCGTACGGCCAAGCGGCATATTCGTATCACAAACAATCTTCATAGAAAAACCTTACAAATAAGAAGTAAACATTCTCCAATTTCAATGATATTCTATCCTATTTGCGCACCTTCTGCAAGCAGAAAACATCAAATTCTAAAAGTTTTAGAGACCACACGCCCAAAACCTCATTCGATTTCCTCATTCCCACACTAAACCCCTATCGCTCACGCTCCTAAACAAGACGCGTAAGCGCCTCCTCACACGCAGTGAATGAAAGAAAATGACAAGATGAAGGGCTTCCCTACACATAAGCATTATTTACCACACATGCGTTAGCCTTCGCCCACCACATCCATTCTATTTGCCACACATGCGTCTGACCTCATTCACCACGTCCATCCTATTGGGTCACTTCTCAAGACCGCACAAGCGTTATCCATTGTTCACCATCGCCTTCCTATGTACCACACCGACGTCAGTCATTGTTCACCACGTCCATCCTATTTGCTTGGCCACTAAAGAAACGTCCCATACAGTAAAATAGCATGGCACGGAGAGCTTTAACTACCCCATGAAGCGGCGATAGGAAGCAGAAAATAAGCGTTCGTCTCTTAAAAGAAAGCAATTGTCAAATGACGAACAATGGTCAAATGCAAAACACAAATTCTAAAAACGGATTCTAAAAACAAAACGCGTCGCCTTTCAGCGACGCGTTTTGTTTTAAATTTGGCGGAGAGGGAGGGATTCGAACCCCCGGAACCTTGCGGCTCAACGGTTTTCAAGACCGCCGCATTCAACCGCTCTGCCACCTCTCCAAAAAGGGTTTATTCCTGGGTGGAAGCCATTGCTTCGAGCGTCACCTTGCGCGGACGCTTGCCGCGATACCATGCGAGCATCACGGCAGGAGCAATGAAGAGCGTCGAATAGGTACCGACGATCATACCCACGAAGAGTGCGAATGCAAAGTCATGCATTGCAGCACCACCGAAGAAGTAAAGGGCGCACACAGGGAGCAAGGTCGAGAGCGTGGTCAACACCGTACGGCTGAGCGTCTGGTTCAATGCCTTACGCACCAATACAGGGAACGGCGTTTCTTCGTCGCGAACCATTTCTTCACGAATACGGTCAAAGACAACGATGGTATCATTGATGGAGTAACCGACAATCGTCAACAAGGCTGCCACAGTCGTGAGGCTGACCTGGTTGCCACAGAAGGTGTAGATACCCAAGGTAATCAATGCGTCGTGAGCCAAAGCGACCACACCACCCAAGGCAAAGCCGAACTGGAAGCGGAAGCTGACATACACAATGATGCAGATCAAAGAGACCACGACCGACCAGAAAGCGTCACGCTTGAGTTCAGAACCAATCTGAGAACCCACGAGATCCTTGCTTTCCAGCTTCACCTTGTATTCAGGATAAGCCACATCAAGCGCTGCTTCAATCACGGTAGCAGAAGCTTCTTCCTGGCCCTGAACAGGGAGAGAGACAGTGGAGGTCTTCACGAGCGTCTGCGTCTTGCCATTTTCACCGATGGTGTTCTGGACCGTCTGGTCAGTCACACCCGTAGCTGCGACAACAGAGCGCACCTTTTCGGTGTCCAAGGCCACCACGTTGCCATCCTTATCGGTAGCTTCGTAAATCAATGCCACGCCACCGGTGAAGTCAACAGCCATCACGCTGGCAGGATTCTTGATGCCACGCACAAGGAAGATGGAGAGCGTGATCACAATTACAGAAGCAGAGGCGATGATTGCCGGCTTAGCCCAGCGCAAGAAGTCAAAGTCAATCGTGTCCTTAACCCACTGACGCATGACGAAGGGCTTGGTCGTGTCCTTAGCGATGAGGTTGAAGATCAAGCGGGTCACCACGAGTGCCGTGAACATCGAGATGATGATACCACCGCAGAGGGTAACAGCAAAACCACGAATCGGACCAGAACCGAAGATGAAGAGAATCACACCGGTGATCAAAGTCGTGAGGTTGGAGTCAAAAATTGCGAGGAAGGCGCGGTCATAACCGGCGGCCACAGCGCTCTTCACGGTCTTACCCAAACGGAATTCTTCACGAATACGTTCGAAGATAAGCACGTTAGCATCCACAGCCATACCCACAGAGAGCACGAGACCTGCGATACCAGGGAGCGTCAACACAGGGAGCTGACCCAAGGAGGTGCTACCCGTGCCGTCGGAGATGAAGACGCTCATCAAACCAGAGGCAATAATCATACCAGCCGGCCAGAGAATGATGTTCAACAAGAGGGCGATATCAGCCACAAGACCGCAGCAGAGGTAGTAGAACAACATGAAGATGAAGACGGCAGAGACGCCAATCACAGCAGAGAGCGTGCCCTTGGAGATTGCTTCTTCACCCAAGCTCGGAGAGACCGAACGCGTTTC
>JAGCML010000292.1 GCA_017646485.1 Kiritimatiellia bacterium | reverse complement strand
TTCTTGCGCATTCCCGCTGGCAAGTTTGTCATGGGCGATGCAAAGGGTTATTGCGATGAAACACCGCACGTTGTTGAAATTAAGAAGCCCTTCTTAATGGCAGACATCGAAGTCCCCTTGCGCAACTTCCTCAAGTGGAAGCCCGACCACTACAATGGTTACATTGACGAACTCGGCAAGGACCACACCACCCCTGGCATGAGCATCATGAACAATGAATGGTGGCCCGCAGTGCGCGTCTCTTGGCAGGAAGCTCAAGACTACTGCAAGTGGCTCACGGAACAGACCGGACGTAAATTCCGTCTGCCCACAGAAGCCGAATGGGAATGGGCTGCTCGTGCTGGCACAGACACGCCCTTCTTCTGGGGTAATGAAGATGACAACTTTGCGCCCTATGCCAACCTCGCAGACAAGGCACTTGATAAGCTCCCCAACCAGCGTCAGACGCTCAACTACTATCTCCGCGATATGCGCTATGACGATGGCAAGATGGTCCTCTCCATTACGGGCAAATCTCGCGCCAATGCCTTCGGCCTCAAGGATATGATTGGTAACGCTGCAGAATGGACTCAGTCCGCATATGCGCCTTATCCTTACGCTGATGATGCGCGCAACACCCCTGCGAAGGACGCTGAAGTCGTTGCTCGTGGTGGCGCTTGGGACTTACTCCCTCGCTTTAGCCGCGTCTCCTTGCGCGTTCACTATCCGCAGTGGCAGCGCGTCGCCAATGTCGGTATCCGCCTCGTCTGCGAAGAGTAAAATCTCACTCAAACAACAAGCGAAGACACCGTCCCCGACGGTGTCTTTTCTTTTTAGCGTTATGGCACAGGCGCGGGGGAAAATGTTATAATGCGTGGGTTATGAGTGATGCCCCAGTTTCCCCTACAGAAGAGACGCCTGATTTTGTCCCGTTTGTCCATTTACATGTGCACTCGGCCTACTCGCTTTTAGACGGTGCTTGCCAAGTCCCTGCGCTTGTGAAGCGTGCGAAGGCCTTGAAGATGCGCGCCTGTGCCATTACCGACCACGGCAACCTCTACGGCTTAAAGGCGTTTTACGATGTCTGTCGAAAAGAAGGCGTCAAACCGATTCTGGGCTGCGAGGCCTACGTTTCACGATTAGGTCGTCACGACCGCACGGTTCGTAGCGGCGACCACTTGGTGCTTTTAGCTAAAAACCTCACGGGCTATCACAATCTCCTCCGCCTCATTTCCCTTGCGCACATTGAAGGCTTTTATGGCCGTCCGCGCATTGACCGCGAACTCTTGGAGCGTTATCACGAAGGCTTAATTTGTACGACTGCGTGTGTGGCCGGCATTGTGCCACGCCTCTTAGCAGAAGGACGCGAAGAAGATGCCGAAGCTGAAGCAAAGTGGTATCGTTCCCTCTTTGGCGAAGACTACTACTTTGAAATTATGCTCCACCACTCAAAGGTGCGAGGCTTTGGCGAAGAAGATCGTAAAGATCTCTACGCACGCCAACTCAAGGTCAACGCATCCCTTTTAGCCTTAGGACGCAAACTGGGAATTAAGGTCGTCGCCACCAATGACGTTCACTTCTTGCGCGAAGAAGATGGTCCTGCGCATGACATTCTCCTCTGCGTTAGCACGGGCAAAAAGCTCAATGACGAAAAGCGCCTGCGCTATTCGCAACAAGAATGGTTCAAGAGTTACGAAGAGATGTGCGAGAATCTGCCTGGATGTGAAGAGCAGATTCAAAACACGGTTGAAGTCGCAGACAAGGTGGAGATTTACGAACTTGATTCGCCACCGATTATGCCCAAATTCCCCATCCCCGAGGACTTTGGCACCGAAGACTCCTACGCCAAGCAATTTGATGAAGCGGCACTCAAGGCTGAATTTGATCGCTATGACAAATTAGGCGGCTACGATAAGGTCTTACGTATCAAGCTAGAGAGCGACTACTTAGCCCACCTCACGTGGAAGGGCGCTGAGAGGCGTTGGCCTGGGGAGGCGATGACCGAGGAAATCAAGGACCGCCTCACCTTCGAACTTGAAACAATTAAGCAGATGGGCTTCCCTGGCTACTTCCTCATCGTGCAAGACTACATCACCTCGGCACGCGAACTGGGGGTGATTGTTGGGCCGGGACGTGGTTCTGCGGCGGGCAGTGCGGTAGCCTATGCGCTCACGATTACCGATATTGACCCCATCAAATACGACCTCCTCTTTGAACGCTTCTTGAACCCCGACCGTATCTCGATGCCCGATATTGACGTGGACTTCGACGATAATGGACGCGGTGCCGTGTTGGAATGGGTCACCGAAAAATATGGCGCAGACCATGTAGGACACATTGCCACCTTCGGCATTATGGCCCCCAAGAGTGCCATTAAAGACGTCTGCCGTGTTTTAGACTATCCCATTCCCGATGCCAATGCGCTCGCAGCCTTAATTCCAGACACCCCAAAAATTACCTTCGCCAAAGCCTTTAAGGAAAACCCAAAGCTTGAAGAGGTCATGAATGCGGACGAC
>JAGCML010000291.1 GCA_017646485.1 Kiritimatiellia bacterium | reverse complement strand
TACAGCGCACCGCGCGTGGGATGTTCACGCAGACGTGCATGGGCTTCTGCGCGGAATTCAAGGAAGCAGTCGTTGGCAATCGCCTCGCGCAACCGTTCCATAAAGCGCAGGTCCATGTGGATATTGTGCAAGGTCAACAAGCGATAACCCAACATCTCCGATGTGTTCAGCAAGTGACGCACATAACCACGCGTATGGCGCGAACAGCACGGACAGGTGCACCCCACTTCCACAGGCGCATCGCAGGACTTCCAAGCGCCAGCCTTCACGGGATAGGGTCCGTCATTGGTGAAGGCAGAACCATTTCGTGCATTACGCGTGGGAATGACGCAGTCAAACATGTCACAGCCCATCCCAACGGCTTCCGTCATCTGCCAGAGGTCGCCCAAGCCCATCACATAGCGCGGACGATGCTTCGGCATGTAAGGCACCGAGTCGGAAATGCCCTTCAAGATGAAAGGTTCGGGTTCGCCAACACTCACACCGCCCACGGCAAAGCCATTGAGGCCATCCTTCTCCATCGCCGCCAATTCAAGCGCACAGTGCTTACGCAAATGGGCGAATTCCGAGCCTTGCACAATGCCAAAGTAAAGCTGGCCTTCAGCGCGTTCCTGTTCCAAGCAGACGCGCGCCCAACGCAAGGTCTTCTCCACGCTGCGCGCAGCATAGTCTTCTGTGGCGGGATAAGGAATGCAGTCATCGAAGAGCATTGCGATATCCGAACCCAAAACGCGCTGAACCGCCATGGATTCCTTCGGCCCCATAAAAAGGCGACGACCATCAATGTGCGACTGGAAGGAGACGCCGTCTTCGGTAATCTTGCGCAAAGAGGACAAAGAGAAGACCTGGAACCCACCAGAGTCGGTCAGAATCGGCCCGTGCCAATCCTGAAACGCATGCAAGCCACCGAGTTGTTCCATCACCTCCATGCCGGGGCGCAACATCAAATGATAGGTGTTCCCCAGGATAATCGGCGCATTGAGGCGTTCCAAGTCTTCAGCGCCGAGCGTCTTCACCGTTGCTTGCGTGCCGACGGGCATGAAGACAGGCGTGGGCACAGGGCCGTGCTTCGTCCAGAGACGTCCTAAGCGTGCACCGCTCTTGGCATCTTCATGGAGAATTTCATAGGTTCCGATAGGAGGTGTTGTCATAACTTTAAAGGGAGACTTCTGTGAATAAAAACGCCACCGAGGGAGGGGCTCAGTGGCGTACAAAGCAACGCCGAAGCGTTTAACGGGCGATTGCAGCGAGCATATCGCGTGTGGCCTGGGCGACACCCACGAAGAGGGCATGCGCAATAATGCTATGGCCGATATTCAGCGTGTCCAAATTCGGGATCATCAAGAGCGGCTTCACGTTTTCCATCGTTAAGCCATGGCCCGCATTCACCTTCAGACCAAGGGTCGCACCATAGGCGGCCGCATCGTAAAGAGCGTCCAATTCGCGCTTCCGTTCATCGCCAGTCGCATTTGCATAGGCGCCAGTGTGCAATTCCACATAGGGCACTGCGAGGGCCGCGGCGGCTTCAAGTTGGCGACGGTCTGGTGCGATAAAGAGCGACACATGCGTCCCTTGCGCAGCCAGTGCCTGCACGGTAGGGCGAAGTGCATCCAACTGCCCTGCAGCGTCTAAACCGCCTTCGGTGGTGAGCTCTTGACGACGTTCTGGCACGAGGCAGACTTCATCGGGCACCACTTCGAGTGCCACCTTGAGCACATCTGGGTTATTTGCCATCTCCAGATTCATTCGCGTGGTCAATGTCTTGCGCAGAGTGTAGACATCGGCATCTTGGATATGACGACGATCTTCGCGCAAGTGAATCGTAATCCCATGAGCGCCAGCACCCTCAACCAAGCGAGCGATTTCTGGCAAATTAGGATAATCTACACCACGAGCCTGACGCAAGGTCGCGGCATGGTCGATATTAACGCCCAGTTTAATTGCTTCCATCGAATGAATCCTTCGTTCGCAAAAATGAACTTACCAGCTCTTGGAGAGGCGTAAGTACCACGTAGTGTCGGTGTGGTTCATACCAGGTTCGGGGCGTGTCTGGTATTCGTTACGCACGCCGGCTTCCAAGGAGATATCGGAGAGCTTGTCAGAGACGAGGCCCAATTCCTTCAACAAATAAGAGAGCTTGCTCTCATGCACGAGCGTACCCTTATCAAGGTCATCCACGAGCGGGGTGTAGGTCAATTCGGTATTCCAGCTAATGCCATTGGTGAAGTCATAGTGGAAGAGCAAACCAAAATCAAGCGCGATATCGCTATCGGTCACGCAGTCATCAGACATTGCCTTCTTGGTGTAGTGACCGGTGTAAGTGTGTGCAAGACCGAAGCGGAAGCGGAGGAGCGAATTGCGACCATCAATGGTGTTATTCCAGAAGTAGTAACCCGCACCAGCACCTGCGACATTGCGAAGCTTATAGTCGTTGAAGCGGTTGTGCTGAGCTTCATCGCGGAAGTACCACGACCACTTATCTGCAGGACGATGTTCGAAGTCCAAGCCGCCAATGTACTGTTCGGAGGTCTTCACACCTTCGCTACGCGCCTTGTTCATCGTGGCGTAGAGCTTCAAGGTGGTGTGTTCCGTCGAGCGAACCGCATCGAGGTAAGCCGAAACAGAGATATCCGAGGTGGAACCTTCGTGACCCGTCAAACCCAAGCTTGCGCTGAAGGCCCAGAGCTTCACGGGCGGGAAGTCAGGGTCTTCCCCTTCCTTCGTCCACAAGGTGCTCACTTCGTCCAAAGCCAAAGCCTGCTGCTTATCTGCCACAGGAATAAAGACAATGTTCCCTTCCGCATCACGCGAAACAGACACTTCCATCTTTTCACGCACAGACGCATCGGTACGCACAAAAATCGTGCTTTCCGAATCGTAGTCAATCGCCTTAATCTTTTCACGGTCGATCTTAATCGTACCAGCGAAGGCGGTGTCAATCGTCACCATGCCACCATTAATTTCCGTCACCGTACCATTAATGACGTCATCGGTCACCGTGGTAATCGTGTCTGCCATTGCACCGGAGGCCAAGCAAGCCGCCGCAAACATTGAGAGGATCTTTTTCATATCACTTATCACTTTTCTGAGTTTTCTTCATCACTATGATCAAATTTTGGATTTGCACCCGCCACAACAAAGGTTACCTCGCCCTTCACTGGCTTTGTTCCTAATTGACCAATTAAGTCTAATAGTGTACCACGCATTACGCGTTCGTGCAACTTTGTCATTTCAAAACAAATCGCTGCCTCACGATTTCCCAAGACTTCAAGCGCCGCTTTCAAGCTCGCAGCCACGCGAAAAGGAGACTCTAAACACACCATCGTGTGCGGTAAATCGCGTTCTTGTTCAAAGAATTTTCGTAAAGCACCCGGACGTCTCGGCGGAAACCCTTTAAAGGTGTAACTCGACGTCGGCAAACCTGAAAGCAGAAGCGCCAATTCCACACTGCACGGCCCAGGCAAAACCGTATAAGGCAAACCAGCCACCGCAAAAGCGCGAATCACGCGATAACCTGGATCACTAATCCCAGGATAACCGCCATCCGAACAAAGCGCCACCGGTGTACCAGCCTGAACCAAGCCCATAATCCGACGCGTCACCTGTTCTTCATTCCCTTGACGATAAGAAAACATCTCCGGACGCGGCACCCCCATCGAAGAGAGCAATTGCCACGTTCTGCGCGTATCTTCACACGCCATGCACGGCACAGCGGATAAAACATCCCTCACCCGCTGCGACAAATCGCCCAGATTTCCTAAAGGTGTCGCCACCACATACAACTGCGCTTCCAATTCCATACCCATCATTATAGCATAATACAAACAAAAACCCTCATTTAAACACCCCTACAAACAAAGAAATCTACAGAAAATACACCGCCCCCCCGATATCTCACCCAAGCCAGCAGGGCGCAGCCCGGATAGATGCGCCCGAGCACGTAAGCACCGCCCCCATTACCCCCGAAGCCCAGAAAGGGCGACAGATTACAGACGGGGGTGAGCGAGTGAAATGAGCGCTACCCCCGGTTAATGTAGGCACGCGCAGCGTGTACCGCGCGAGCTCGGCTCGCCCCGCGTTAGCGGCAAGTGATAGATGATGCGTGCGATCACAAATGCCCACCCCCTGCCCCCTCCCACGGGAG